>NZ_JBMVJB010000013.1:0-59112 GCF_049893425.1 Streptococcus sp. VTCC 12886
GTTCGGCTGAATTTCATCAAAATCAGCTTGAATCTATCTGTGTTTTTTATTTACTGGCTAGTTTTTGCCCAGCCTCTTTATATACAAAAAATAAAAAAATACTTGTTGATTGCTGTACATTATATTATGCTAAAAATAGAAAGGAGACACTACGATGAAAAAATTGAAAGAATGTCTCAACTCCTGACCTTTGACACATCAAAACGGACATTTTCATCAATTACATTAGATCATTCTTCACCGAGCGCAATCTATCGACTAAAAGATAAAAATTTGCTTTTTATCGAACACACTGATTACCAATTCAGTCCCATCTCATTTACCATTACAATGCAGAAACTGGGGAACAAGTTTTTCATACATTGAAGGAGTTAAATCCTCGACCCCACTATCTTGAACATTTCCGCCAAATGGACAATCGTCGTCTGATGATGATTCTTTCGGATACTCTTATCATTTATGATTTGCAGACTAAAAAGATAACCAATAAAACGACCTTATCAGAAGATTATGTGAGTGGTGTTTGGGTCAATCCATAACAAAATAGAACTCGGTTTTTTGCCGAGTTCTATTTTGTTATTTCTAATCTAATGAAAACAAGAATCTTATTCTACTCTTCGTCACTCAAATCAACACTTGGCACAGTCGTTGCTGCATCATTTGTTGCTTGGAAGAGTTCAACTTTTTCATATCCGAATAGACGTGCATAGATTGATGTTGGGAAGCGTTTGATTTTTTTATTGTAAGATGTTGCCACTGCGTTATAATCTTTACGGGCAACTAAGATTCGATTCTCGGTACCTTCAAGCTCTGTAATCAAGTCTGAAACCTGTTGATTAGCTGTCAATTGTGGATAGTTTTCTGCCACTACCAATAGTCGAGAAACTGCAGAATCCAACTGACTTTGAGCTTGGTTATATTCACCCGTTCCCTGTTGACTGGAGCCAATTTTAGCACGCGCTTCTGCAATAGCAGTAAATATTTCTTCCTCGTGTTCCATGGCTCCTTTGACAGCTGCGACTACATTAGGTATCAAGTCATAGCGTCGTTGCAACTGTGTGTCTACATTGGCTTGCGCATTTTCAACTTCAGCATAACTGTCCACCAAGCCATTGTATTGCCCGACTGCTCCCAATCCTAAAAATAGCAGAGCTAGGACTGGAATGAGGAGAACCAACCATTTCTTTTTCATATGATTTCCTTTCTAACAATGATTAAACATTCTAAAAAACGAATAGCTATCAGAATCATTACAAGATTCCTTACCAATCGGAAGAGGCACCTCCACCTCCTCCGCCACCACCGGACCAATCACCGCCACCGAAGCCGGACGATGAGGAATTAGACGAGTGATGATTGCGGTAGTGATGCTGATTATCCACCAACATCCAGAGCAAATTGCCTGGTCCACCTCCTCCACGACTGGATTTTTCAATTATCACAAAAATAATAATCACAACGACAATAGTTAAGAAAGCGAAAAAGCCCTCCTCCTCTTCCGATGTTCTCTCTTCTAAGGTGGCTAACTGGCGCTGACCAACGCTGGTACCATAAAACTGATCACCAATGGATTGAACAATATAGGTCACACCGCCATTGTAATCTTCCTGTCGAAAGAATTCTCTTGCATTTTCGAGAATTTCTTTTGCTTCTACATCTGTCAAGACTGTCGCAGCATTATCTGACGTTTCAATCCGAAATTTCCTATCTTCTATTGCAATAACCAGAAGTATCCCATTTTTTGTGCCTGAAAATCCAACTTGCCACTGACGAAATATCTCATTGGCCAAACTTTCGATATCTGTCCACAGCCTATTCGTCATATAGACACCGACCTGTAAACCTTGTTCCGTTGTTGACCAATTGAGATTAAGCTGATCAATTTCAGCAATGGTCTCGCTAGAAAGTAATTGAGTATCATCTACTACTGTTGTATCTATCGGTCGATCGGGAATCTGGTTTGCATTTACTAAGGTAGGTGGAATTAACAACCAAACCGCTAAAATAGTTAGACAAGTGACAATCAGTGTTTTCCATTTTCTCATCAGACACCTCCTTCGATGAACAAAGATAAGAAAAATTTACTATGTATACATATACAATTATATCATGTTAGTTTTGCTTTATCAATATATTTATGTTGTTTTTCAGCAGTGGCAAAATCTCTTCAACAAACCAAGGATGTTTAGCTTGCCATATATTGTTCCTTGGCGATGGGTGAGGTAGGGGAAAATAGGTGGGCAGGTAATCAGCTGCATTCTCCACTCTCTCGGTCAAAGTCCTATGGGATTCTCCTAAATAATAGTCCTGGGCATACTTACCGATCAACAAGGTCAGCTCAATCTGGGGTAGTTGCTTCATAATGAGTGGGTGCCATTTGGGCGCAAAATCCTTGCGAGGCGGCAAATCCCCAGACTTCCCTTTTCCTGGATAATAGAAATCCATAGGAAGAATAGCAAAATGACCAGATGCATAGAAGAATTCCCTATCTACTCCCAACCATTTCCGCAGATTCTCTCCACTAGCATCATCAAATAAGCGACCTTTTTCTTGTGTTTTTAATCCCGGTGCCTGTCCAATAATGAGAATTTTTGCGGTAGATGGTGCTTGGAAAAGCGGCTTTATCCCTTTTTTCGTAAAAGCTTGATTGGTTAAATCCTCCATAATCGCCTGACGAATATCAGCAAGTTCCATGATGTCCTACTTTCTTGACCATTGTTACATCTGCTTCTAGAGCATGAAAACCACATTTTTTATACCTGAATCCGTGATAAGTCATCAGAAAATAGGTTTTCTAAGTGGATTTTTTAACATTTACACCTTATGGTTTATTAATAGGCTATGAGGTACTATATATTGACAGTTATACAAAGTTTTCGATGGTTTTTAAGGCATGCTTAAATATATCTGCGTCTAACTATTTTTAAAAACAGGTGTCATAGTAAGTGCTTTTCCTAATTTATGAACAAATAATCAACATAAAAAGGCTGTATAAACGCGTTTGAAAGTAAGAAACCACGGGCTATTATTACCGAATTTTAAATAGTGTTTACGTGCGTGTCTCACCATCTTCGAAGCAAGTGTAATTAAGTTTTGAATAACTGTTTTTACACGGCGTCGAAAGACTTTTTTCTTCACAGGTGCATCGTTTTTCTTAAGGCTTTCTTGACCAATAAGTCGTAAGAGATTATAGGTGAAACAACCTAAATGTAAGATTAAATCACATGCCCACACCTCTCTTTTTATAAATTATTCCTTCCTCGACTAACTGATTAATACCTTTAGCAGCTGTTGCAGGATTAATCTTGTGATATTTTGCAAATTCATTTGTTGAGGGGACTCGGCCAGTTTCTGAAATAGTGTCGTTCATAATCATATCTTCAATTTGTTCTTTGATCTGTTGAAAAATTGGTTTACTGTTGTCTATAGTTTGCTTCACATTTCATCACCTAACTTATTTGGTTAGTTACTTATGTAATTAACTATATAACCATTAGTTAAAAAAGTCAATGGATTTTTACATATTGAAGCTGGGGCAAAGGCAAATAAGATATTAAAATAACCGAACCATAATTGACTAACGCCAATTATGGCTCGGTTATTTTTTTGCTAGGAAGCCTAAGTTAGCAACTGAAATATGCGAGACTCCTGTGGGAACAACGAAAGTTTCTGTTGGGGCGAGTAATTGCAGTCCCTTGAGCTAAAGATACATTCAGAAAGCGAGTATATTTCAGTAGCGGTGATCTTATTCTTTTTTAGAGAAAAAATATTCACATTTTGAGAAAATGGATTTTTTTATCCCAGTCTCTTTCTCCCTATTATTTTTAGCTCATCTGAGTCTTGATGTATTATGCCCACCACATATCAGCTGGTTGGTCATAAATCAACACAGATTTTAAGTTCTCAACCGCACGCATAAACCCTTCATCAATCGACATAATGGGATCCTCATGTTCAATACTAATGACATGATCATACCCATACGTACGCAGAGCGCTAATAATATCACTCCATACTTTCACTGAGTGACCATAGCCAACAGAACGGAATGTCCAAGCGCGTGATTGCACCTCACTATATGGCTGCATATCCGTTAAACCGTACATATTCACATGTTCCTGGTCAATATACGTATCTTTTGCGTGGAAATGATGAATCGCATTGGCTTTTCCAAGGATCTTAATGGCCGCGACAGGGTCAATCCCTTGCCACCATAAGTGACTTGGGTCAAGGTTGGCTCCAATCGCATTCCCTGTCTGTTCACGTAATTTTAACATCGTATGCGGCGTATGAACTAAGAAGCCCGCATGCAGTTCTAATCCAATCTTAACGTTATTTTCTTCTGCAATCGTGTTTATTTCTTTCCAGTAAGGCACGAGTTTTTCTTCCCATTGCCACTTAAGTACGGTACTGTATTCTTCTGGCCACGGTGTTACGGGCCAGTTTGGATATTTACCATCTTCCGAATCTCCCGGTGTACCAGAGAAGGTATTGACCACTGGAATGTTTAATAGTCCTGCAAGTTTTATCGTTTTGACTAACGTTTCGTGTGAGTCTTTTCTAAAAGCTTCATCTGGTGAGACGGGATTCCCGTGGCAACTAAGGGCACTGATTGTTAAACCACGTGAATTGACCTTTTCTAAAAAGGTTTGTCTTTCTGCTTCGCTATTTAGTAACACATCGAGTTTTAAGTGCGCATCACCTGGATAGCCACCTGTACCAATTTCAACCGCATCTAACCCTGCATTTTTCACATAATCTAACATCTCTTCGAGATTTTTATCCGCAAATAATACGGTAAAGACACCTAATTTCATTCTATTCGCTCCTTTTCATTCACTATTCATAATCATCACACCGATTCTAATCATACACAATCTGATTATTTAGTTTAATTTAATCGTTCGACCTGTTTGACTTGATTCCATCGCCGCAAGAATAATACCTAATGACTTCTTACCTTCCACACCATCGATTAAAGGCTTTGTATTCGTTCTCACCGATTCAACAAAGTGACTTACGACACCCGTAGATGTTTGTTGACCTTCTTCGTTCGTTTGGATTTTTCCAAGTTCATAGTTGACTTTACTGCCATCCGTATACGTGGCAATCAAGCTATAATTTGGATCATCTTCAAGACGTAACACACCTTTTTCCCCGTAAATAACAGTGGCATTACTTTCGTTAACTTTATATGCCCAACTCGCTGTTAATGTGCCAATCACACCTGAAGTACTCTTTAAGAGACACACAGCGTTATCATCGACACTGATATTCTCTTTCGCATTCGTTTCAACCATCGCTGATACTTCAGTAAACTCTTCACCTAAAATATAGCGAATCAGGTCGGCCTTATGGACACCTAAGTCACCCATTGCCCCGATTACCGCATCGTCTTTTCTAAAGAACCATGAGTTTTCACCGTCAACACTCCAGCCTTCTGGTCCACCATGACCAAATGTCGTACGGAAGCTATATACTTTTCCGATTGCTCCTTCTGCGATCAATTCTTTTGCCTTTTGGTGTGAACGTACAAACCGCTGATTATGCGCGATCATTAACGTTTTTCCGCTTTTCTCGCTTGCTTCAATCATCGCTTCTGCTTCAGCTTGTGTTGTTGCCATCGGCTTTTCACATAACACGTGAGCACCACTTTCAAGTGCAGCAATTGAGACCGGCGCATGGAGCGCGTTCGGTAGGCAGACACTCACAAGGTCAACCGTTTTATTTTTTAAAAGTTCCTCATAATCTGTATAGACCGCACCACCATAAAGTTCTTGCATCGCTTCAGCACGTGAAGCGACAATATCGCACAAGGCGACAATTTCTACTGCCTCATTTTGATGATATTCAGGTAAGTGACGATATTTACTAATACTCCCACAACCAATGACTGCTACTTTTAATTTACTCATCTTAAATCACTCCTTCATTTTTTAAAAACGTCATACTTGTTTGAATCGCATCAAACGGATCACCATCGGTTTGGTCTTGTTCCACAATCCAGTAAGCAGGTGTCGCTGTATTTAGAATCGTTGATAAATCTGTACGCCCTGTCCCTAATGGCGCAAAGGTAGCTCGCTCATCTTTCGTCATATCTTTTAAGTGAACAAGTGCAAGTTGGTCTTTATACTTATTGATCCACGTAATCGGATCTTCCCCAGCTTTTTGAATCCAGTACACGTCTAACTCTAGTTTTAAACCGTCAACTGTTCTGAGTAGGTACTCAAGCACATTTTCATCATCACTATAAGGTTCTAATTCAAAATCATGGTGATGATACAGTAAGTCCATTCCATGTGATTGAAGTTCTAGTTGAATCGACTGTAAGACAGACGGTAAATCTTGATAAAATTCATGCGTCCGGTCTTCTGGTAAGATAAATGGACATACCACCCGTGTATTACCTAACAATTTTTGTTCGTTAATTACCTCATCTAACCGGTTAATTAAGTCTGTGAGTGGTACATGACTACCGGCGACGGTTAAATCAAGCGCATCTAGGATAGCTCTAACTTCCTCCACCGTTAAATTGCCATAGCCGGCCAGTTCAACACCTTGAAAGCCGATGGCTTTCACTCGCTCTAATGTTTGTTTCATATCTTGTTGACACGCTTCGCGTAAAGTGAAGAGCTGAATCGCTACTGGTATCATATCTTCATCCCTTCTTTGAAATGGTTTCTAGTGGCCCGCTATTGCCGTAGGTCGGCTGATTTGTTTGGGTTACTTTTAACCAGTTAACCGCATTTTTAATCACCGTTTGAATCTCTTGATTATGATACGTTGGGTACGTTTCATGACCCGGTCTAAAGTAAAAGACTTTCCCGCGTCCGCGTTTATATGTTGCCCCACTTCTAAAGACTTCGCCGCCTTCAAACCAACTGACAAAGACCAATTCATCAGGGGCTGGAATATCAAAATGTTCCCCGTACATTTCTTCCTTTTCAAGCTCAATATAACTCCCTAACCCAGAAACAATCGGGTGAGTCGGATCAATAACCCATAAACGTTCTTTATCATCCGCTTCACGCCACTTCAAATCACAACTGGTTCCCATAAGCTTTTTAAAGATTTTAGAGAAGTGACCTGAGTGAAGGACTAATAAGCCCATACCATCTAATACACGTTGTTGAATCTTTTCTACCCACTCATCTTTTACTTCATCGTGCGCCAGGTGGCCCCACCAAATTAATACATCGGTTTGATTTAATAAATGATCAGATAGACCATGGTTTTCTTCATCCAAGGTCGCCGTTGTCACCTCGTGACCTGCCTCTGTCAAAAAGCTTTTAATTGCCCCATGAATACCTTCCGGGTAAATCTCACTGACTTTTGGATTTTTTTGTTCATGTCTGTTTTCGTTCCACACTAAAATATTCATTCTAATAGCCTCCCTTTATCTCCTCTTGCTTAATATTGTACAAATGATTGTCTTTAGAAATGTACACGTCGTTTTTCTTTTCCTGATTGATAGACAGCATTAATCATTTGTTGGGTTTTAAGTGCTTCTTCAGCTGGGATATCAAGTGCGTCCACTTTACCTTGAAGTACGTCATAATAATTATTGATTTGTTTCACATGACTCACACCCCAATACCCTTTCACTCCTGAGTCATAAGTGAATGTTTCAAGCGGGTTATGATCCGCAATAAAGGTGCGCCCGTCATTTAATGTAACCGTCGCTTTGTCTGCCACCATCTTCGCCAGTCCATTTTCACAGTGTAATTCAATTTCGACTGGGGCATCATACGTATAGTAATTAATCGCATGGAAGGCCGTTACGACACCATTTTTATAAGCAATCACACCTTCGGCTGCATCTTCTACTTCAATGATTTCGTGGGCACGGTTACTGATTGAGGCATCGACATAGTTTAACTCACTATCAACGAACCAGCGCATTAAATCCATTGTATGAATCGCTTGGTCAATAATGACACCGCCGCCTTCTTTATCCCAAGTCCCTTTCCAATCACTGTTTTGATAGTATTCATCTGATCGGTCCCATGTGACTTGTATTTTACCCGACTTCACGGCGCCTAGTTCACCTGAGGTCAACATATTCTTAATTAATTGTGAACCTGGATTGTAGCGGTTTTGGAAAATAACACCTAGTGTCACGCCGTTTTCCTTTGCGCCGTCAATCATCGCTTTGGCATCATCATAGTTAATCGCCATCGGTTTTTCTGTCATCACGTGAATCTGTCGTTTCGTTGCGGCCGCTGTTGCTGGTGCGTGTAAGTAGTGCGGTAAACAAATATGCACAACGTCTAGCTGTTCTGTGTCCATCATCTCTTCGTAATCATAATAAGATTTTGTATCTAATTGCTCTGCTTTTTCATCAGCACGATCTTTCTTTACGTCACAGACAGCGACGAGTTCAGCATCGTCTCTTTCCATAACACTTGCCGCGTGCATCGGAAAAATATTCCCGCAACCAATGATGCCTACTTTTAATGTTTTCATGTGTATTCACTCCTTTTTTATTAAACGTTTTCATTATCTTATTTCACTTACGTTTTATTTGATTAACTTTATCTTACCGTCTCTTTCTCTTTTTTAAAATAGATGATATAATAAATTCCTATCCTATCTTGCTACAGATGGAGGAAGCTTTTAATGAACATTGATCACTGCAATTACTCATCACATACCGATGGTTATCACGACTTACGTCGTAACGGGTTTAATCACTTTTTAATTCGTGTACAAATTGAAGGAAGAGGTAAAGCGACTATTCAAAGTAAAACATATCAATTAGAACAAGGATCGATTATCTTCGTCCCTCCAGGCACACACTATGAACTGACGATTGAACCGAATCAATTAAGCGGGGATTATCATTTACTTGTCACCGGGGATTGGTTAGAGGATTGGTGGGAAAAACTTGATTGTCCCGATTTTGCCGCGCTTTCATCAACCGATACGATTGTGACATTGTGGCGACTATTATCAACAGAAAAGCTCCGTCCCAGTCATGAACAAAACCATGACTTGAACACGCATCTATTGAAAAGCATTATGTTGATGATTGAAGCAGAAATAAATGCCCGTCACTCAATTCAACGCCCCTTCATTGTGACTCGAATGATGCGTTATATTGAAGAACATGCACTCGAGCGACTAACACTTGAAGATGTTGCGAATGAAGTCGATTTAAGTGTCTCCCGTGCGAGTCATTTGTTTAAAGACCATACCGATAAGACGATGATTCAGTACGCTCAGCACATCAAATTAGAGGCGGCTATCAATCAAATGAAATATACCAATATGACCCTCGAACAAATCGCTTTCACGTGCGGCTTCGGTAACTATCCTTATTTTCACCGCCTATTCACCCGAGAGTATCAGATGTCACCGAGTCAGTATCGTAAAATTAATTAAAAAGACATGGAGCGGGTTTTCGCTTACTCCATGTCTTTTGGTTGTTATTTTTTTATTCATCACCACACGTTACTTCACAGCACCATCGGCCACACCTTTAATAATGTGTTTTTGGGCAAAGAAGTAACTGAGAATGGCCGGAATAATCGCAATCGTTAAGCCCGCAAGTGCTAAGTGCCACTGTTTCGTATATTGTCCAAAGAAGAAGAACATACGAAGTGGAAGATGAGTGGAAAGCTCCAGTGGAGGTTTCCAGCCTGTCACTTGACAGTAATAGAGTGACAGAGTGCTATCTGCATCTGCGTCGCCTAATCTGATTTTTATTTTCATTGACTATAAATACAGATAAGAAGAGATGTTTGACCATTTCCATACCTGCAACTGTGAGTTCTGTCAGTTCCATTCTCCCTCCTAAAAAAGATGGGCGAACCCATCTTGATAAGAACCTACATTCACAAGTAAAGTACTTTGATATAAGTGATAGTTTTTCAGCTAATCAAGGCAGTTTTTTGAAGGAATACCGACTGTATTATGAAAAAAACGAACGATGAGTAGCTGAGAAACTAGCCTTAGATAAAAGTGCAGTACTGTAAATATGGGTTCGTACTATTTGATTAATTCATAGATAGCTTCTGCGTAAATGGCAGCTGCACGGTAGAGTTGCTCCACTTCGATAAATTCATTGGCTTGGTGCATGGTATTGACATCGCCTGGGAACATAGCTCCGTAGGCAACACCACGTTTGAGCAAGCGGCCGAATGTTCCACCACCGATTACTTGTTCGTGACCTTTCAAGCCTGTGTGTTTTTCATAAACAGACAAGAGGGTTGCGACCATTGGGTCATCGATCGGGCAATAATGTGGAGTATGACCGTGCTCAGACAGGCTAACAGCTTCCACGCCCAGTTTTTCCAAACCAGCCTTGATGGTTTCTGGGTTGGTATTTTTTGGATAACGGAAGTTGAGAGCAATGGTGTTATCAGATGAGGTTTCATCAAACTTAAAGACACCAGCGTTCATAGAAAGAGCTCCCATTTGCTCATCGTAGATGGCTACGCCGAGTTTTTGTCCATCGTGGTCTTCCAGAAGGACTTGACCAGCCAAATCAAGATAGGCTTTAGCTGCTCCGTCAAAGGCGAATTGGCTGAGGAATTTTGCCAAATAGGTTGCTCCGTTGACACCTTCTTCTGGGGTTGAACCGTGGGCTGATTTTCCGATGACGGTGACTTGAACTTGACCATTTTCAAGAGTTTCCGCGTCAGCATTTAGGCCATAAGCAGCTGTGAATGCTGCCAACTTGCTGTCCAGATCTGCTAGGTCGCCAGAGATAATAGCTGTCGCAGATTCAGGCACCATGTTCTCACGCAAACCACCAGTGAAGGAATGCAGTTTAGCAGCTCCGCTATTTTCCCCCGCAAAATGAAGATAAGCTGTGATATTGCCCTTTTCCCCGTTGATAATCGGAAACTCAGCATCTGGAGAAAATCCGAAATCTGGCAAAGGAAGGCCGACGTGCTCGAAGTAGTAATCCATGTCCGCCCAGCCAGACTCTTCATCGGTACCAACGATGAAACGGACTTTTTTAGAGGTCGGAAGACCCAACTCCTTGATGATTTTCAAGCCGTAGTAACAAGCCATGGTTGGTCCCTTGTCGTCAGAAGATCCGCGGGCAAAGAGCTTACCATCGATGATTTGTGGCTCGTATGGGTCAGTGTTCCAACCGCTTCCTGCTGGCACCACGTCCAAATGACTGAAAATACCAAGGACTTCGTCGCCTTCACCAAACTCAAAGTGACCTGCATAGTTATCGACATTTTTAGTCGGATAGCCGTCACGCTCTGCGATTTCAAGGAACTTGTCCAAGGCACGTACTGGTCCAGGTCCAAATGGATGCTGGGCATCTGCCTGGCTATCGTCACGCTCAGAATTGATGCGTAAGAGGTCAAAGAGGTCCGCTAAAAACTCATCTTTGCGTTTGTCAAACTCTGCTCTAAAATCTACTGTCATATGTTCTCCTTTTCAGTATCAAAGTAAGTCTATTTTATCATATTTTCGCAGACTTCACCGATAAAAAATGACCTTTCACACAGAAAGATCATTTTCCTTATTCAAAATCTAACTGCGTCCTATCTGTAAAATAAGTCTTATAGGCCGCATATGAGGCTATAACAGATGCGAGACTGGTCGCTGATAGCAGCATGAACATGACCATAATCTGATAGCGAATGGCTTAGACAGGGTCTACTCCTGCAAAAATCAGTCCAGACATCATTCCTGGTAAACTGACTAAACCAACAGTTTTGGCTGAGTCAATTGTCGGTTGCATACCAGTCCGAATGGATTCTCGCAAAATTTCCTGTGAAGCCAATTTACTCGTTGCCCCTAGACTTAATTTTTCCAACACCTGTTGGCGGTTATCAGTAAAGGATCGGTACATTGCTCGATAGGATAGACCGATTGCTGTCATTGCATTACTAGCCAGCATCCCTGAAATTGGAATGACTTGAGAAGGTATTAATTGGATGGCACCTGATAACAGTAACAATCCTAAAGTGATACTGGTGGAAGTAAGCAAAGCAAGAAAAGGATAAATCAGCTTTTTGTTCTTGTTTGGATTGCGTTTATTTGCTTGTACACTGGCATTATAAAGAATAATCAACACCATACCCAAACTGAGGAAAACATTCGAAACTTGAAAAATAAATTTCAAAATATAGCCAACAACGAATAGCTGAACAATCGTACGGACAACCGCTACCAAAATATCTTTTGTCAGCCCTAGTTTCTCTTTTTGGCTTATCCCCATCGCAAGTAAAACCAAGCCGAAAATTAAGACTAGGGATAAATTATCTACTGAAACAGAGTTCATGCTTGCATCCTCCCATCTTTCATTCTCAAAATATGCTTAGCCCCATCAATTTCTGATTGGTCATGCGTCACTTCAATTAATGTTTTTCCAGAAATGTGGTAATCAGTAAGTAATTGATTCACAATAGCTTTGGTCTCCGCATCTAACCCTGCACTAACTTCGTCTAATAGCAAAACTTGAGGTTCAAAAAGTAAATTGCGTACAAGAGCGACACGTTGTTTTTCACCACCTGATAATTCTGTAATCCCTTGGGTAAGAAAATCTTCACTTAAATTTACATTTTTTAAGGCTGTAATCGCTTTTGATTTATCAAATTCTAACTGTCTCACTGTGAATGGAAAACGCAGATTGTCTTCGACTGTATTTCCAAAAAGTACAGGTTGTTGAAAGCAATAGGAAACCTCTCTTCGATAGGTGGGCATATCCAGCTTCTCTATTTCTTTTCCTCTAAAAAGAATCTGTCCTTGAGTCGCTGAAGTAAGCCCTGCTAATAATTTTAAGATGCTACTTTTTCCGCTACCCGAAGGCCCAACCAAAGTTAGACGCTCACCTTCGCTAACAGAAAAATAAATATCAGTCAAAATCGACTTACCTTTATCAGATAAGCCGACGGATTTTAGTTCAAAAATCGGTGTATTAGTGACCATGTTCTTCAGCTTCTTCCGCAGCAAGTGCAATAGCTTGTGTTTCATGAACCGTACCATGAGCGTGATGGGCTGGTCCATAGATAGAATAGATTTTGAGGTCTTCTTGGCCAATATTGATGACATTATGGTAGGTACCGTTTGGAATCAAGATAACATCTTCTGGTCCAACTTCTCTATCCAAGGTAATCTTTTCAGCAGATTCTCCCATGATAACTCGGCCATGACCTTGTTCAATGCGGAGGAACTGATCGTTTTCATTGTGCACTTCCGCACCAATATCTTCTCCGACTGGAATGGACATCAAGGTCACTTGAAGCAATTCACCAGTCCAAATTGCTGTTCGATAGTTTGTATTTTCTAGCGTAGCAGTTTCAATATTGGTTACAAATGGATCTTTTCCATAATCTTTCATTGTCATAGTTAACGCCTCCAATTTATAATGATTCTAAAGTTTGTTTAGAATAATTCTAATTATACTCCTATCTATCAATATGTCAAGTATTTTGAAACTATCTAATAAAATTCAGACGATACTCATAATTGAGAAATAACCTACATAAGGCAGGTCATTCTTTATTATATGAAACTATTTCTTTTTGGGTTTCTTCATTGACAAAGGTTATCTTTCCTAAATTAGCAATCAAGTCAAAAATGGAGTTACTATTCTGCTCTAAATCTAAATAGTCAGAGTCAGGCATTTCAGTTACTTTCAAATAGATGATAAGCTCATATGGTTCTTCATCTGAACGTATTTCAATATGATCATACGTGTAACCTGTCGGGTAATCCTGTAAACTTGCAATCTTAATTACATTGTTATTATCTCCGATATATTCGGTCCTATACTGCTCAAGAGAATCCATTTCGTTTTTAGCTGGCTGGCATGCAGATAAGAATATCGCAGTTAGAATTGTCAACAACATGATCCTTTTAAATTGGTACTTCATGATATATCTTCCTTTCAATCCTTTATTATCAGTTACATTACTATCAAATATATAATAATATATTTTGATTAATCGGTCAAAATATCTGAGATCTCATTGTGAAACACTCAATCATCTATAAAAAAACTACCTTTCGGTAGCTTAACTCTATAATTTTATTGACAAATTCGCCAGATAATCTGAACCAAATTGGGACAGGCGATTGCGATGATCCTTTGATTCGTAAAAATCAATCATGGCAAAACCAGCTCGAAATTGCCCAGCAATCTGTTCTTCTAAGGTGTGGCTAAATTCATAGCCATATTCTGGGTCAATCGCAATTTGTCCTGCTTCTTCTAATTTTCGTGCGTTGAAAGGCAGGCTGTACTTCGGTATCAAGGTCTTGTCTGGCTGATCCCAGACCTCGTCAGCATCAAAGACATAAATCCAAGGATTCATGTAGCCCACCATGAGTAGTCCGCCCTTTTTCAAGATCCGATAGGATTCCTGCCACATATTGGTTAGGTCTTCGATATAGACATTTGAAACAGGGCAAAAAATAATGTCAAAAGTTTCGTCCTCAAAAGGAAAAGCTTGTGTCATATCTGCCTGAATCGTCTGTAAATCTAAATTTTCTCGCTCTGCAACGAACCTATCTTTTTCCAACTGTTTCAGAGAAAAATCCATTATAGTCGTTTCATAACCATGAGCTGCAAAAATCGGTCCCTGTTGACCACCTCCACAAGCTAGTCCCAATAATTTTTTTCCTCTAGCCTTTTCAAACCAGTTAAGTGGAACTGTCTTTCCAACTGTCAAAGCGACGGTGAGGGAATTTGCCTTTGCATGTTCAAATTCCTCATGACTAAGAGGAATTGTATAGGGATTACCTTGTCTACTTGATACCCTATTCCATCTATCTTGATTGAAGTCTACATATTTAGTCATTCTTTTTTCCTCTGGAGAGGTCTAGCCAGTGTGACCTCGTTCTATTCTTTTCATGTTTTTACCTCCTTTACTATGCTCATTCTATTATAGTATGCATACAAAGAAAAAGCTACCTTTCGGCAGCCTATACTCTTCGAAAATCAAAATCAGACGTTGTTGACTTAATTTGATGACTGTAAAGCGCTCCTGAGGAGGTTTTCAGCCTGTTCCCTTGAAATAGAAAAGGAACAGAGTTCTATCTGCATCTGAGCGAAACGAACTAGGTTCGCCTATTTCCAACCTTCAAAGGTTCCCCGGACAATTGGAGCAAGTCGGATTTTGGTTTTCATTGAGTATTACTTCTTAAGTCAGGTCATTAAAATCCCAAACATCGTCAACCCAGCCCTCATAGAAATCAGGCTCATGGCAGACCATGAGAATAGAGCCCTTGTAGGCTTTGAGAGCTCGTTTAAGTTCATCTTTGGCATCCACATCTAAATGGTTGGTTGGCTCGTCAAGGATAAGTACATTGTTTTCACGGTTCATAAGCAAACAGAAACGAACCTTAGCCTGTTCTCCACCTGAAAGGACTTGAATCTGGCTTTCGATATGTTTAGAGGTTAAACCGCAGCGAGCCAAGGCAGCACGGACTTCCGCTTGATTAAGTGCAGGAAAGGCATCCCATACCGCTTCAAGTGGCGTCTGACGATTACCAGCAGCAACTTCCTGTTCAAAATAACCTAATTCTAAATACTCCCCACGCTCAACAGTTCCTCCTAGCGGTGGAATAATGCCTAGAAGACTTTTGAGAAGGGTGGATTTACCAATACCGTTGGCACCGACAATGGCAATCTTTTGGTTACGCTCAAAGGTTAAATTGAGCGGTTTACGTGTTAAAACGCGATCGTATCCTATTTCTAAATTATTGGTCTGGAAGATAAATCGACTTGGTGTGCGTGCCATTTTGAAGTCGAAGGATGGCTTTGGTTTTTCGGATTGAAGTTCAATAATCTCCATCTTATCCAACTTCTTCTGACGAGACATAGCCATATTTCGAGTAGCAACTCGAGCCTTATTTCGATTCACAAAATCCTGCAAATCAGCGATTTCTTTCTGTTGACGTTCATAGGCCGCTTCCAATTGTGCACGCTTCATGGCATGGACTTCTTGGAATTGATAATAGTCACCGGTATAGCGAGTTAAAAGTTGGTTTTCAACATGATAAACAATATTGATCACATCATTCAAGAATGGAATATCATGGGAAATTAAAACAAATGCATTTTCATAGTTCTGCAAATATCGTTTGAGCCAATCAATATGCTCAGCATCCAGGTAGTTGGTTGGTTCATCCAAGAGCAAAATATCTGGCTTCTCTAAAAGCAACTTAGCCAAGAGTACCTTGGTCCGTTGACCTCCAGACAATTCCGTCACATCCTTGTCCATACCGTATTCCATGACACCAAGAGCACGAGCTACTTCATCAATTTTAGCATCTAAAGTATAGAAATCACGACTTTCCAAGCGATCTTGGAGTTCTCCAACCTCTTCCATAAGAGCATCAATATCAACCCCATCTTCAGCCATTGACATATATATATCATTGATACGAGCTTCGGTTTTGAATAATTCATCAAAGGCTGTGCGTAAGACGTCACGGACAGATTGACCCTTTTCTAATTTAGCATGCTGGTCTAAATAACCTGCCGTTACATAACGTGACCATTCAACCTTACCTTCATCTGGCTGCAATTGACCTGTCACGATGGACATGAAGGTCGATTTCCCTTCACCATTGGCACCGACAAGTCCGATATGTTCCCCTTTCAAGAGACGGAAGGAGACATTTTCAAAAATTGCACGGTCACCAAAGCCATGGCTCAAATTCTTTACTTCTAAAATACTCATAAATTCCTCACAAAAGAGGCTGGAAATGCTTCCAGTCTCTGTTTACTCTTTTAATCTAAACCGATTTCAGCACGAACCACATCTGCGATTGTATCTACATAATAGTCAACCTCAGCATCTGTTGGGGCTTCCGCCATAACACGCAATAGTGGCTCAGTCCCACTTGGACGAACTAAGATACGGCCATTCCCTGCCATCTCTGCCTCCATCTTTTCAATGATAGCTGCGATAGCAGGAACCTCCATAGATTTATCCTTCATGCTGTTTTCAACACGAATATTGACTAATTTTTGTGGATAAATCGTAACTTCTGCTGCCAACTCTGACAAGGTTTTACCTGTTTCTTTCATGATTTTAGTCAGTTGCACAGCGGTCAATTGGCCATCACCTGTGGTGTTATAATCCATAAGAATTACGTGACCAGATTGTTCACCACCAATATTGTAACCTTCTTTGCGCATTTCCTCGACCACATAACGGTCTCCAACTGCGGTCACAGCTTTTTCAATTCCTTCGCGATCCAAGGCCTTATGGAATCCGAGATTGGACATAACTGTGGTCACAATTGTATTTTTGGCCAATAGACCACGATCAGCAAGGTATTTACCAATGATATACATGATGCGATCGCCATCTACTAAATCACCATTCTCGTCTACAGCAATCAAGCGATCGCTATCTCCATCAAAGGCAAGGCCAATTTGACTACCGGTTTCCTTAACTAATTCTTGCAATTTTTCAGGATGCGTAGAACCAACGCCCTCATTAATATTCAAACCGTCTGGATTTTCAGCGATAACCGTCAAATCTGCACCTAGGTCTGCAAAAATTTGGCGAGCAGAAGTTGCCGCTGCACCATTAGCTGTATCCAAAGCAACTTTCATACCTTCTAATTCAGTACCAGTTGATACTAAAAATTGTTGATACTTGCGTAGACCTTCTGGATACTCCACTACATCACCCAAACCTTGAGCAGACGGACGTGGTAATGTATCTTCTTCCGCATCAAGAAGAGCTTCTATCTCTGCTTCCAATGCATCATCTAATTTGAAACCATCACCAGCAAAAAACTTAATTCCATTATCCTGTGCTGGATTGTGGCTTGCAGAAATCATAACCCCTGCGCTAGCTTTTTCTGCTTTGACTAAGTGGGCAACACCAGGTGTTGCGAGCACACCAAGTTTATATACATGAATACCTACTGATAAAAGGCCTGCAACCAAAGCAGACTCAAGCATTTGCCCTGAAATACGTGTGTCACGCGCCACGAAAACTCGAGGTACATCCGTTTCATGTTGACTAAGGACATAGCCACCAAAACGACCTAGTTTAAATGCCAATTCTGGCGTCAATTCTACGTTTGCTTCTCCACGGACACCGTCCGTACCAAAATATTTACCCATTTTTTTCATTCCTTATTTTGTTTTTGTAACAACGACTTGAATATTTGCTTCTGTTTCAGATAAAACCACTGGCAAGACATTTCCATCACTATCAACTGCTTGTAGCTTGGCTGTACCACTATAATTTGAGTCTAAATTACTAATATCAACTGCAACTGCTTCCACATGATCAATTTTTGCCATGGTTTCTTCATCAGTAGTCACCTTTACAGAGCTGACATCCACAGTGACTTTAGACACACTGTATCCACTTGCCAATTGATTGCTATAAAAGACCCCTTCAACGGCAAAACTCTGACTAACTTTTTTCCCGATTTTAACAGTAATAGCATCTGGTGCCAATGTGGCACTGATACCCGCTGGTAGATTAGCTAATTGTAATTTAACTGTTTGCGTGCCATCCGTATGCTCTCTTAAATCTGCAACAACTTGAAAAGTGCGAGTCGATTCATCAGATTCTCGTTGTAGAAGTACACGGTTGGATCCTCGTAACTCGACATCCACAGTTGAGGAGAAACCAGATATAAAATACTTATTCGTGTCGTATTCAATGTCAATTGGGACGCCACTTAAAGTATGAACATAGGTTTCTGATTCGGTATTACTCGCAGATGACTCTGAATTTTTATAATTGGTTGTCGTAGCATAGAAAAAGAGTAAGAGGGCTAAAAAAATAGATAGGGTGAGATGACCAACTGTTCTAAACTTTTTATTCATTCTTGCCTCCCCTCAATCGTTTCCATACAGTTTGTTTGATATCAGGTTCTCGAATAAAAGTAGCCCGTAACTCTGCTTCAAACTCTTCTAAGGTCAGATCATGTTTGAAAATGCCATTATGTGCAATAGAGATACTGCCCGTTTCCTCTGAAACAATAAAGACAAAGGCGTCTGACACTTCCGATAATCCAATCGCAGCGCGGTGTCGTGTCCCAAATTCCTTGGAAATCCCTGCACTTTCAGACAAAGGCAAATAGGCACAAGCTACTGCGATTTTGTCCTCCTTAACGATTACTGCCCCATCATGCAAAGGAGTATTGGGAATAAAAATATTAATTAAAAGTTCCCTGGACACATCTGCATTTAACGGAATTCCGGTAGATCGATACTCCTGCAAGGTCTGAGCTTGCTCAACCGCCACTAAGGCTCCGATTTTCCGTGGGGACATGTAAGCAACCGACTTAAGAAAGGCAACTATTAATTTTTCTTCCGCACTGACGGTATTTGTCGTAAAAATCTGAGTTGTTCGCCCGAGCTTTTCCAACATAGCTCGAAATTCAGGAGCAAAGATAACAACTGCTGCAATGACCCCATAAGTGATGACCTGGTTAATCAACCAAGCTATCGTTTGTAAGCCAAAAATACTTGCTACAATTTGAACAATAATAAAAAGAAATACTCCTCGAATGAGGGTCATAATCTTAGTACCAGCGATGGCCTTACTAAAATTATAAATCAAATAAGCAACAATACTAATATCTATTAGGTGAAGAAGAGCAGTCCATGGACTTGCTATCAAACTTGACCAATAGCCTAAATCAAATAATTGGTTTAAGTTTAACATGTATACCTCACACTTTCTAAAGTATAACACAGTAGTGTTTCTATTATATCACAAATTAGGCACATATATGAGTCC
Source organism: Streptococcus sp. VTCC 12886 (assembly GCF_049893425.1). NCBI lineage: Bacteria > Bacillati > Bacillota > Bacilli > Lactobacillales > Streptococcaceae > Streptococcus > Streptococcus sp. VTCC 12886. Next base: position 19,698 of record NZ_JBMVJB010000013.1, read on the forward strand.
GAGCTTTCTTTAACGGATAAAAAAAATGACATATCATTGTGAAGTATCTCATAGTTCCATAATAGATAAACAGTTTATTTTATGTTAAAATAGTTCCATGAAAATAAATACATTACTAGGGATTGCAGCAGGGAAATCCAGTCAATTTATCTTGAAAAAACTTGGACGAGGAACGACCCTTCCTGGAAAAATCGCCCTCAAATTCGATAAACATATTTTAGACAGTTTAGCTAAGGATTATGAAGTTGTCGTCATTACCGGAACAAACGGCAAGACGTTGACAACCGCATTAACAGTTGGAATTCTCCAAGAAGCATTTGGAGAAATCACAACCAACACTAGTGGTGCCAATATGATTACCGGGATTACAGCCACTTTTTTATCAGCTAAGAAAAATAAGAATGGCAAAAAAATAGCTGTCTTGGAAATTGACGAAGCCAGCCTTGCTCGTATTACAGATTTTATTAAACCTAGCTTAATAGTCTTCACCAATATCTTCCGTGATCAAATGGATCGCTACGGTGAAATTTATACCACCTATCAGATGATTTTGGACGGGGCATCCAAAGCTCCTCAAGCAACTATATTGGCGAATGGTGATAGCCCGCTCTTCAATTCAACTTCTGTTATCAATCCAGTTAAATACTACGGTTTTGCAACGGAAGAACATGAACCACGACTGGCCCATTACAATACTGAAGGCATTCTTTGCCCACATTGCCACCAGATTATCCAGTACAAGCTCAATACATATGCCAACTTAGGGAGCTATATTTGTACCAACTGTGGCTTTAGCAGACCTGAGCTGGACTACAAGTTGACTGAGTTGAAGGAAATTACCAATACTTCTTCTACTTTCGTGATTGATGGCCAAGATTATAAAATCAATATCGGTGGTCTCTACAACATTTATAATGCTCTTGCAGCAGTCAGTGTCGCTGAATTCTTCGGAGTTTCACCTGAAGAAATCAAAGCCGGTTTTGATAAATCTAAGGCAGTTTTTGGTCGCCAAGAATCCTTTAAATTAGGGGATAAGGATTGCACACTTGTCCTTATCAAAAATCCAGTAGGTGCAACTCAAGCCATTGAAATGATGAAATTGGCTCCATATGACTTTAGTTTGTCAGTCCTACTTAACGCCAACTACGCTGACGGTATTGATACCAGCTGGATTTGGGATGCAGACTTTGAGCAAATAACCCAAATGGACATTCCACAAGTGTTTGCTGGTGGGGTTCGTTCATCAGAGATTGCCCGTCGCCTTCGTGTGACTGGTTTCCCTGAAAACCAGATTGTTGAAACATCTAAACTGGAGGACATCATGAGCTTAATAGAGCAATCTAGCAGCCAACACGCCTATATATTGGCTACATATACAGCTATGTTGGAATTTCGTGACTTACTCGCTCAGCGTCAAGCCGTTGGAAAGGAGATGAAATAATGGTCTATACCTGTTTAAAAAGCCCTGATAAAGACTATCAATACGATCTCCATATCGCTCACCTTTACGGCGACTTGATGAATACCTATGGTGATAATGGCAATGTCCTTATGCTCAAATATGTTGCTGAAAAGCTGGGGGCGCGAGTTCAAGTCGACATTGTTTCGCTGACAGACCGTTTTGACAAAGACTTATATGACATCGTCTTTTTCGGGGGCGGTCAAGATTATGAGCAATCTGTTCTAGCCAAAGATTTGCCAACAAAAAAAGAAAATCTAGCTGACTACATTGAAAATGGAGGTGTTATGCTAGCCATCTGTGGAGGATTCCAATTACTTGGTAAATATTATATTGAAGCAGGTGGACGTAAAATTGACGGTTTAGGCATTTTAGGTCACTATACACTCAACCAGACTAATAACCGCTATATTGGGGATATCAAAATTCACAATGATGAATTTAATGAGACCTACTATGGATTTGAAAACCACCAAGGCCGAACTTTCTTGGCTGATAATCAGAAACCGCTAGGTAATGTTGTCTATGGTAATGGGAACAACAAGGAAGATGGAGGAGAGGGTATGCACTACAAAAATACCTTTGGTAGCTACTTCCATGGTCCCATCTTGTCTCGCAATGTCAACTTAGCGTATCGGTTAGTCACAACAGCTCTCCGTAAAAAATATGGTCAAGACATCCCACTTGCAAGCTACGCAGACATTCTCAGTAAAGAAGTTGCTGAAGAATACGGCGATGTTAAAAGCAAAGCAGAATTTGAAAAGTAATGGGAGTGGGAAAGAACTCGACTAAGATAAAAAGAGTTCGTCTTCCCACCCCCGCACAGTTGATTAGGTTAGATTTGGAGTGTAAAACACGAACAAATCTGCCAATCAACCACTGCGCTGAGATGTTGACGCGAACTCTGAGAAGCGACCCTGGGCTTTATGCCCAGCCTCCTTTAGATATTAGACTCGAGAATTTTTTTCAACTAAAAAAATCAGATGCTCACATTACAATGAACATCTGATTTTTATTTCCATCAACATTCTAATACTTTTTAATACTCAATGAAAATCGAAAGCACCCTAGCTTCAACTATCTGATAGATAGTTGAAGTCTAGAAATATTGCAATCTGTCTTCGGGACATGAAGCCGAAGATATTACTATGTTACTTTCTCATTCAACTACAACAAGCTGAGGCTTGCCTCAAGCCCAGGGCCACTTCTCAGAGTTCGTGTCAAAATCTCAGATTACTCTAACAATCTGGGATATTATTAGCGGTAGGAAAAAACAAACGAAATTTGTGTCAAAATAGTCCAGTGGAGTGGATTAAAACAGTCAGGGAAGTGACTGTTTTAACCCGAGCTAAAAAATAAAAGCGAGGTTTGTTTGGGAAACTGTTTTAGCTGGCCACCGTAAAATTAGAAGGTGACCACAGAAGCCCGAACCTACATATTTGGAAGTGAGGGGAACTCTTTTTGACCTGGTCAATGTCTTTCCCACTCCACTCATCAAGGCTCTTGTCAACGGATAATTTTGATTTTCGAAAAGTGTAAGTCAAAGATTTACTACCCTAGCCTAACTTAAACATATTGGTTAACTGGAAGTAACGGAAATCAAAGATATTAATTTCTTTCGATTAGTTACCCTAAATTCACTAGTAATTGGTGATTTCTTTTCTGTCGGTTGTTTTACTTATTTTTCCTTGACGTTCAATTAATACAGCTTCTACATCTTGAGGTGATACTTCTGTTTCCACTAAAAGTACTGCTAAATGGTAGAGCAAATCAGCAACTTCTTGAGAAATTTCATCTTTATCTGCATTTTTTGCAGCGAGTACAACTTCTGTCGATTCTTCTCCGACTTTTTTCAAGATTTTATCCAAGCCTTTGGTATAAAGGTAATTGGTATAAGAACCCTCTCTGGGGTTGGTTTTACGATCTAGAGCTTCTTGATATAGGGTATTGAGCATCTTTTTTCCTTTCATTACAAAATATCATTAAAGAAACAACTGTATGCACCTGTGTGGCAGGCAGCAACTGTTTGTCGAACGGATACCAGGAGAGTATCATTGTCACAATCCGTTTTTATGGAGACTACCTCTTGAAAATGTCCACTCGTTGCGCCTTTATGCCAAAGCTCCTGGCGAGAACGACTCCAGTAGTGCATTTGCCTGGTACTTAGTGTTTTTTCATAGGCATCTTGATTCATGTAAGCGAGCATGAGGACCTGACCTGTTTGGTAGTCTGTAACAATCACAGGTATCAGTCCCCCCTGCTTTTCAAAATTTAACTGTACCATCACACTCTTACCTCTATTCCACTTTGTCGCATAGCCTGCTTAGTATCAGCAATGCTCACTTCACCATAGTGAAATATAGAAGCAGCCAACGCTCCAGTAGCAGGAGTTTGTTCAAAAACCTCTAAGATATGTTGGCTATTGCCCGCACCACCTGAAGCAATGATCGGAACCGTCACTACATTAGCCACAGCATTGAGCATTTCGATATCAAAACCAGACTTGGTGCCATCCTTATCCATGCTGGTTAAAAGGATTTCACCAGCACCAAGGGAAACTACCTTTTTGGCCCAGTCAAGTAGGTCAATACCTGTATCTTTTCTACCACCTGCTACAAAGACATGCCAGGAACCATCCTCTACTTTTTTTGCATCTATTGCCACCACTACACATTGATTACCAAACTTTTCTGCACAGTCCGCAATGAGTTGTGGATTTGCAACAGCTGATGAATTTACAGAAACCTTGTCGGCACCAGCCTTTAGCATCTTATTCATATCTTCGACCGACCGAATACCTCCACCAACTGTAAAAGGAATAAAAACCTGCTCTGCAACTCGGCGTACCATATCAACAGTCGTATCTCGTTCTTCATGGGTTGCTGTAATATCAAGGAAAACTAGTTCATCACAACCAGCTTCATAATAGGCTTTGGCAGCATCAACAGGATTCCCCACATCAGTTAAATTGACAAAATTAACACCTTTAACCACTCGGCCGTCTTTGACATCAAGGCAAGGAATAATGCGTTTCGCTAACATATTATTCCTCCACTTCAACCAGTTCAGCAAGGCTAATTCTTCCACTATAGTAAGCCTTGCCTACGATCGTACCGTAAACACCAATTGCTTTTAATTGTTCCAAATCACTGAGAGCATGAATACCACCAGAAGCAATTACTTTGGCACTTGTGAGTTTTGCAATTAACTCTTTGTAATGAGCAAAGTTGGGACCTGCTAGCGTTCCATCGCGTTCTACATCTGTATAAACAAATAAGCGGACACCAATTTTTTCCATTTCTAAAGCAAGCTGAACAAAGTCTACATCACTGGTTTCAAGCCACCCTTCCGTTGCGACACGACCAAATTTTGCATCAATCCCTACAACGATTCTATCACTGCCAAACTGAGCTAGTGCCTCTTGCACAAAAGAAGGATTTTTGACAGCCATAGAACCAATAATCACACGATCAATACCAACTTCCAAATAGTCCGCAATCTGCTCAATGGTGCGAATTCCCCCACCAACTTGTATGTTCAAATTGGTCTCCTGTTTTAACTGAGCAATTAAATCACGGTTGGCAGCCCGCCCTTCCAAAGCTCCATCCAAATCCACAACATGGATAAAATCAATACCAGCTTCTTTGAATAGTTTAGCTTGTCCAATCACATCTGGATTAACAACTGTCTCTTGACGAAAGTCTCCTTTGAACAGACGAACAGCGCGACCTTCTCTTATATCTATGGCTGGATAAATCTTCATATCCCACCTCTACTTTCTAGTTGACAAACTTGAGCAAAATTCCGCAAAATGCCTAGGCCAATCTCCCCCGATTTTTCAGGGTGAAATTGCGCACCATACACTTTTTCTTTGGATATCATAGCTGGAATTTCTTGGCTATAAGAGGAAGTTACATCCAAATATTCATTGGGAATATCTGTAAAATAACTATGGACAAAATAGACAGATTCTCCATCTAAATCACTAGTGAGTGGATTCTGTTGTCTCGTTTGCAAAACATTCCATCCCATGTGGGGGACAGGAAATCCAGCCTCTGGTAGGATTGGCCGACACGTTCCAGGAATCAGTCCTAATCCTTGAGTTGGCTGGTGTTCCAATCCTTCTTCAAGAAGCAACTGCATCCCAAGACAAATTCCCAAGAGGGGTGTTCCGCCAGCTACAGCCTCCTTAATGGCTGGGATGAGTTGGCGTTTTTCCAACTCCGCCATTGCAGAAGGAAAGGCTCCTACTCCAGGCAATATTAATCCTTGGGCCTTCCGAATTTTCTCTGGATTTGCAGACAATACTGCTTCTACTCCAATACTCTTTAAAGCTCGCAATACATTTGCAGTATTGCCAGCATCATAATCAATTACAATCATCATCTTACAAGATCCCTTTTGTTGAGTTAACCCCTTGAATCTCAGGGTTTATCGTGATTGCTTCTCGTAAAGCACGACCAGTAGCCTTGAATAAACTTTCTGACTTGTGATGACTATTCTTTCCATGTAATATTTTTAAGTGGAGGTTCATTTGTAGATTGCAGGCCAACGCTTGAAAGAATTCTTCCACTAATTCAGTATCAAAATCTCCTAATTTTGGATTGTCAAAATGAGCATCAAAAACCAGGTAAGAACGACCAGAAAGATCAAGACTAGCCATTCCAAGCGTTTCATCCATGGGTACAAAGCTAGTTCCATAGCGGTTTATACCTTCTTTTTTACCTAAGGCTTCTCTTATAGCTTGTCCTAAAACAATTCCCACATCCTCAACAGTATGGTGACTATCCACCCAAGTATCTCCATCTACAGTAACAAGGAGTGAAATGCGGCTATGACGGGCGAAAAGCGTCAGCATATGGTCAAAAAAACCTACACCTGTTGCAATCTCAACAGGTTCTTGTTGATCCAGATTTACCGTCAACTTGATTTTGGTCTCAAATGTGTTACGTTCAATACTTGCTTGTCTCATGCACTTACCTCATCAATAATTTCAATTGCCTTATAGAGATTTTTTTCGGTGATACGGTAAGGAGCGGCTTGTTCAACAATTGGTTTCGCACAAAAAGCAATTCCAATACCCGCCTCCTGAATCATAGGTAGGTCATTGGCTCCATCTCCCATGGCAACCGTATCCTTCAGTTCTAAGTCATTGTCTAAAGCCCAAGCTTTCAACTGAGCTTTTTTTACATCCTTAGTCACAATTTCACCAAGAACACGACCTGTTAATTTACCATTGATAATTTCCAAGTGGTTAGCTTTAACATAATCGAGATTGAGTCGCTCCGCTAGGATATCCACCGTTTGATGGAAGCCGCCTGAAACAACTGCAACCTTATAACCTCGCTTGTGCAACTCTGCTACCAGTTCTTCTGCCCCAGGTGTGAAATGAATACGTCCTAAGATAGTATCCAGAACTGTTTCTGGCAAGCCCTTTAACAGGGCAACACGTTCCCGAAGTGCTTCTTCAAAATCTAACTCACCCCGCATGGCACGCTCGGTAATACTTGCAACCTGTTCGCCTACCCCTGCTTCCTCGCCTAATAAATCAATTCCTTCTTCCATGATCAAGGTGCTATCCACATCCATGACCAATAATCCTTTAACTTTCTTCATTTCTCACCTCAATTGCACGTGCATGAGCAGCCAAACCTTCTGAATATGCCAAGGTTGTAATGGCCTGACTGGCTGCTTGTACAGCTTCCTTACTATATTGTGTATACTGAATACGCTTGATAAAATCATGAACTCCCAATGCTGAATAAAAACGGCTGGTTCCAGATGTAGGAAGGACGTGATTGGTCCCTGCAAAATAATCTCCAATAGGCTCGCTAGTAAAATGTCCTAAAAAGATAGAGCCTGCATGTTTGACAAATGGTAGATATTCATAGGCATTTTCCATTGCAATTTCCAAATGCTCTGGAGCAACCAAATTCATCAGCTCAAACATTTCATCTACTGTTTCTGTGAGGATAATCCGTCCATTATCAGCAATTGATGCTGCTGCAATTTCCTTTCTCGGTAGTGATTCAAGCTGCCGTTCAATTTCTTGTTCTACTTGTTGAGCCAGTTTGGCCGAATTAGTCACTAAAATAGCTCGTGCCAATTTATCATGTTCAGCTTGTGATAATAAGTCCGCAGCAACATAAACAGGGTTAGCTGTTTCATCTGCGATCACCCCAATTTCGGATGGTCCAGCTATCATATCAATCCCAACCAAACCATAAACTAGTTTTTTTGCCGTTGCTACATAAATATTTCCAGGACCTGTTATCTTATCTACCTTTGGAATAGACTCCGTTCCATATGCAAGAGCAGCAATGCCATGAGCCCCACCCACCTGATAAATCTTATCTACACCAGCTAGTTTTGCTGCAACCAATATAGCTGGATGATAGGTTTCCTGTGGAGGAGTAATCATTACAATTTCTGAAACACCAGCAATTTTAGCTGGAACAACGTTCATTAGAACAGATGAAGGATACGCAGCAGTACCACCTGGGACGTAGACACCAACCCTCTCCAATGGACGAATCAACTGACCACGGATAACACCAGTTGATGGTTGATCTTCAAATCCCTTTTCAACCTGTTGCAGATGGTAGGATTCAATATTCGCCTTCGCTTTTTGTAAGGCAGAAAGGATTTGCGGATCAATAGCCGCAAAGGCTTCATCAATCATCTCATCAGAAACAGCCAGTTGTTCCACATGAATACCATCAAACTGTTGATTGTAACGTATAAGAGCCTCATCACCATTTTGAGCAACATCGGCCACGATGTCTTTAACAACTTCCTCAACCGATACAGTTTCTGCATTTAGTGCAATCTGTTCTTCATAGAGAAGCTGTGCAATTTCTTGACTTTTTCCACTTAATCGTTTCATGTAAAGGGTACCTCCTCATTTCCAACAATCGTTTCCAATTTTTCAATAAATTCACGAATTTGGGGCTTGTTCTTAATACTTGCCTTATTAACAATCAACCTTGTCGAAATGCGACAAATATCTTCGAAAACTACGAGACCATTAGCAACTAAGGTATTTCCAGTTTCCACAATATCCACAATAGCATCTGCCAACCCTAATACTGGAGCAATTTCCACACTGCCTTGTATAGAAATGATTTCAACATCTTCACCTTTTTTATTAAAATATTCCATGGCAACAGTTGGATATTTGGTTGCAATACGCTTGCGCTTATGGTCACTTGGATTGTATGTAGGAATGGAAGCTACTGAAAATTTACAAAGTCCAAAATTTAAATCTAACATTTCAAGAAAACCAGTTGGGTGCTCAATCAGCACATCCTTACCAACAATCCCTAAATCTGCCACCCCATGTCGAACATAGGTCGTTACATCAGGAGCCTTGACCAATAAAAAACGAAACTGCCCATCTGGACTTTCAAAAATCAAGTTTCTCCCTTTTTCCATCATAAAGGACATGTCAAATCCAGCTTTTTCAAGTAAAGCAAGCGTTTCTTTCTCAATCCGCCCTTTGGTTAGAGCAATGGTTACTTGTTCCACCATCTTACTGGCCCCCTTCATAATCAATATTCTTACGGATTGCTTGATAAACCGCATCAATCTCTAAAGCCCATCCAACCGCTGTCAGTTTCTGAGCACCAAATCGTTCAAACAATTTATCATATCGCCCTCCAGATAAGAAGGCATCCGGTACCTGTTGATCAAAAACCTTGAACATCATACCGGTATAGTATGGAACTGTTGGAAGTTGCGCTAAATCTACAGTTACGATACCTAAGTCTTTCTCAATCAAGGTAATCAATTCTTCTAATTGATCAAAGGTCTTGAGTAATTGAGAATTGGTCACCACTTCCCGAGCTTGTCTCAAGACCGTCTCACTCTCTCCAAATAAATAAGGAAGCCTACGAATAAAGCCATCAAATTCACTAGGGTTTCGCTTGGTAAATTCATTTAACTTAGTGATGTTTTTATCCCGAATATGGAGAGAGAGTTCATTTGCAAGTTCACCAGTCAATTCAAGATGATCGAAGATGGTCCTTAAAATTGCCGCATGAGAAAACTCAAATTTATATCCCTTTAATCCAAGCTTATCAAGAGCTTCCTTCGCACTAGAAATGGCATGCTGATATGCTACTTGAGCAGGAAAGCCAATAATTTCGATACCAGCCTGAGTTCGCTCATTTTCCAACCCCCGCATCAACTCCTGACTTTGAAAAACCTTGCCAGAGTATGAAAATTTAATTGGTGTGTGCACCCGTGTTGAGGCAATAACTCTGGCAATTTGACTGGTAATATCTGGGCGCAGGCTAAGTAATTGACCTTCTTTATCAAATAAATGGTAATTATCTCTATTTACCTGATCAGAAAAAACTTCAAAATGTTCCAATGTTGGTGTCTCAATCCGATGAAATCCTCGTTCCATTAAGAGATCACTAACAGTTCTTTCAATTTCATAAGTTGCTTTGGCCCGTTTAAACAGTTTATCATGTAAGCCCTGTGGCAATGTTCGTTTGTTCATGACAATATTCCTTTATTTTTAATAGGACAGTTTCCATTTCCTTCTGCGTTCCAATGGAAATACGAAGCCAATCCTGAATTCGTTCCTGGGAAGGAAAATAGCGAATATAAATATTTTCTTTTTCTAAATAGGCAAACAGCTCCTCCGCCTTAACCAATGAGGGTTTGACTAAAAGAAAATTTGTTGATGAAGGTAAGACATCGAAGTTTAAGCCCTCTAATTCATTTGCAAACCAATCACGTGTTTCCATAATGGCTTGGCAAGACTGTTGATAATATGACCAATCTTCCACTGCTGCAAGTGCAAGTGTTTCTGAAATCGCATCAACATTATAGGGATTGATCGAATTGCGAACGGCTTGAATCACACTTATGAGTTGCTTAGAACCTACACCGTATCCAACTCGCAATCCTGCTAGAGAAGCATCTTTAGAAAATGTACGAGTAATAAATAAATTCGGATATTTATCAAGAAGCCCCAATGCTGACTGTCCACCAAAATTGACGTAGGCTTCATCAATTATAACCACTACATGTGAATTGGCTTTCAATACAGCCTCGATCTCATCTAAGGTCTGAAAACGCCCTGTCGGTGCATTTGGATTGGTTAGAATAATACCTCCACATTCCCTCTGATAGTCAGCTACATGCCAGCTAAAATCAGTTCTCAAAGGAACCTCCTCATAAGGAACACCATAGAGTTGAGCCCATACCTTATAGAACCCATAGGTTAGATCTGGAAATAACACAGGCGATTCGGTTTGAAAAAAAGCAAGGAAAGCCATGGAAAGAATATCATCTGAACCATTTCCTATCACAAACTGCTCCGGATCCAATCCATGCTGATGCGCAAGTGCCTGACGCAAATCAGCCTGATCTAAGCTAGAGTAGCGCCGGAGGTGTTTTCCTTCAAATTTCGCCAATGCATCTATGACAGCCGGACTTGGACCATAGGCATTTTCATTTGTATTAAGCTTAATCATATTTTTTACCTTTGGCTGTTTTCCAGCTATGTAAGGTTCAATCTTTCTCAGTCCTTTTAGTTCCATTTTATCCTCCAAAATCAAAAAACCACATGCGAAGTCCTCGTATCAGGACGTTTGCACGTGGTTCCACCTTCATTCAGATATATGTCGCCACATATCCCTCAGGAAGTCTAAGACTTCAGCTCGTAACGTGAGCAGACGTCAATTGCTATTGAGTCTTTCAACCGTTCACAACTGCACTCAAGAATGTGTGCCCAAATCATTGTATCCTTTCAGCAACTAGATACTCTCTGCAAGTGATTTGGGATTGTTTCTATCTTCGATTTTCTATTTTGTACTATTTTACCAAATTTTTAAGAAATTGCAAGAATTATCAGAATTATTTATGATAATCCTAACCTTCGCCTTTAAAGTAAGTCTTGCTCAAGATTCTAGCTTCTGTTACAATAGAAAAAAAGGAGGTTTGCCATGCGAGATAACCATTTGCACACTCATCATTCCTATGACTCAGAAACAGATTTTAAAGATTATTTGGATCAGTACGATGGCGAAATTGTGACAACAGAACATTTTGACTTATCCAACCCTTACAGCAAACAGGACGATGTACCCGACTATGAAGCCTATTCTAAAGAAATAGCTGAGCTAAACAAACAATACAATAACCGCATCAAAAAAGGAATTGAAATTGGCTACTTCCAGCCACGCGAAGCAGACATTCTTTCTTATCTGGCTGATAAAGAGTTTGATCTAAAGCTACTTTCCGTCCACCATAATGGAGTAAATGACTACTTAGACGATGAAGTAGCTGACATGGATATGCATACCATCATAAGTGACTACTTAGATCGACTAGAATACGCTATCGGACGCGTTGAGGCTGATGTTCTTGCCCATTTTGACTATGGATTTCGTCTCTTCGACTTATCTGTCAAGGATTTACAGATATATGAACCACAGTTAATTCGTATTTTTCAAAAAATGATCGAGAATAATCTTGCATTTGAATTAAATGCAAAGAGTATCTACCTCTACCATCACGAAGACCTTTATCGTTATGCACTTTCTCTGGTTCAACAATTGGGGTGCCATCGCTATTCAATTGGATCTGATGGTCATAAACTGGCCCATTTCAGATTAGGCTTTGATCAGCTCGAATCCTTATTAGAAGAATACTCTATTTCTAAAGAAGAAGTCATCAATTACCGATAGGACTTACAAAAAAAACCAGTATATCGCTTTTCCTAATGCGATATACTGGTCTTTTCGTCTTTGTTTAATAGCGAATGGCTTCGCGAGTTTTTTCATATGAACGAACGAAACGTTCTGTTACACCAGGCTCAACTGTCTCCAATGCAAATGAAATTTCTTCAAAAGAGGCTTGATAATCAAACTCTTTTTCAAAAATAGCTAAAGAACGATTAAAAGCTTTTTGAACATTCTCATCGAATGAGCGGTAACGGTTAGAATATTGTAAGAGTTGCTCTGTCAAAGTTGCATTTTGTACAATTAAATAAGCTAACTCTTCCAGTTGATTCATATCGTAAGTAGCATTTTCTAATAAACGGTTAACCACTTCGATGTTAATTCGTTTATAGTCCAATTCAGAAATCAATGCCTCAACATGATCGCTTGTTCTGAAGAAACTTGTTAAGAACTCACCAGGAATGCCTGGCATATTGCGTTTTTCCATGTAGCGTTTCAAGGTATGAAGCTTATTGATATAAAGTGTAGCTTTTTTACGCGCTGCATTTTCTGAAATTTCTTGTGACTTCAGATACTCTGCAAGTACCAATTGCTCTTCTTCGATTTCTTTCAATGTTGATAAAGCATGTTCTAGACGCTCTTGTAAAATTGAATAAGCAACTTGTGGAGTCTCAATCTCATCAACACTTTCAGTCACAACTATTTCAATGGACTCCAAACGTTTTTTCAATTGATTAATACGAGACAATTTACTTTCTGCCAGTAAATAACTTGCATTTAAACGAGAAGCTTCTTCGTCAAGTTTCGCAGTATTTTCTGTGACATGTGCCAAGAATTTTGGCAAGGTATTACTAATCTTCACAACTGCTTTATGTGCTTCGACTTCACGAGTGAACAATTGATAAAGGTTTTCCAGTTTAGCTTGAATCTTTTCATTTTCAACTTCAGCTGCATCCAAATCAAAAGATACAACCAAGGCTGTATTTTCACGAATAGAGACACGAATATTCTGGAATTGAGATTCTATATCATTATCTGTAAACAAATAGTTTTGTTCTACTAATTTGCGATAACCAGTCTCCAAATCATCTAATTGATCTGGGAATGATTTTTCGAGCTTTTCAATCAAATTAGGAATACGATCCATAATTTGACTCAGGGCAATCATATGCTCTTCCGTCTTATCAAGAATTTCAGACGCCTCGATTGGGTCCCCAGATGAATTTAACATGACAAACTCAGAGAATTCGACTTCAATATTCTTCAACTGTTTCTCTAATTCTGGCAAGGTTTCCCCAAAACTATCAGCATTATCTCGTACTGTTTCCTGTAAACTATCGAAGAGATTCAATGCATGTTTCACGCGACCTGAATTTTTCTCCTCTTGTTCTTTTAACTCAACAAGTCCGTGGCGAATAGCTTCAATATCTTCCTCAACCAAATTAATCTGGCTTTCAATACTATCAATTGCATTTTTTGCGCTAATGAATCGGAAAGAATTGTTAAAACCTTCAGCTTCAAAAATATGATTTTCAATATCAGCAAATGAGTTGAGTGATAAATCCACCCATTTTTGATTCCACTCACGGAATGTAACTTGGCTTTGACCAATCAAATGAAGCGCCTTAACGGCCTCCACTTCCTGATTCACTGGCAGATTAAATAAATCTTCCTTGCGCTTCTCTAATGCAACCAAAAGGTTTTCATTACGTTTGCGAACAATCAGACAGGCTACATAGGCAATGATTAAAATAATAACAATCGAAATGATTAAAATGATTGTTCCAGTAGGCATGTAAATCTCCTTAGTTTCATAATGATTACGAGTAAATATCGCTTAATTATACCATATCTTACTAGCAATTGCACTATTTTTTTCATTTTTACACATCTAGTGTTGAATACACGGCATTTTCTTCGATAAACTCTCGACGAGGTTCGACCTTATCCCCCATCAGCATATCAAATATCTTGTCAGCTTCTGCAGCATCATCAACTGAAACACGCGCCATTAAACGGTTTTCTGGATTCATAGTTGTCTCCCATAATTGATGATCATCCATCTCTCCCAAACCTTTATAACGCTGAATAGTTGGCTTAGAGCGTCCTGTACTATGTCTCTCTAAAGCTTCTTGTAATTCCTGCTCTTGATTGACACCTGGTTGAATATACTCTTTAATATCGCTTCCAACCTTAACACCATAGATAGGTGGTTGTGCAATGTAGACATATCCTGCTTCAACAATCGGACGCATGTAGCGGTAGAATAAAGTCAAAAGGAGAGTACGAATATGAGCACCATCGACATCGGCATCCGTCATGATGACTAATTTTTGGTAACGAGCCTTGGTAACATCAAAATCCGCTCCAAACCCAGTCCCCATAGCAGTAAATAAGCTACGGATTTCTTCATTAGCCAAAATCTTATCCATGCTCGCTTTTTCAACGTTCAAGATTTTACCACGAATTGGCAAGATTGCCTGAAACTCACGATTTCGTCCAGATTTTGCTGATCCACCGGCTGAATCCCCCTCAACGATAAACAACTCTGTCTTTGTTGGATCATTCGATGAACAATCAGCTAACTTACCAGGAAGGTTGGAAATCTCAAGACCTGATTTCTTACGAGTTACTTCACGCGCACGTTTGGCTGCAATACGAGCCTTGCTCGCCAGAATCCCTTTCTCAACAATCCGTCGAGCAATCTGTGGATTTTCCAACAGAAACTCTGCAAAAGCATCAGAAAAGAGGCGGTTTGTAATCTTTACAACTTCGCTATTTCCAAGTTTTGTCTTTGTTTGTCCTTCAAATTGCGGTACAGGATGCTTAACAGAAATGACTGCTGTCAAACCTTCTCGAACATCTTCACCAGTTAGATTGTCTTCATTTTCCTTTAAGATTTTGTTCTTTTTAGCGTAATCATTGATGACACGAGTCAGTGCTGTACGGAAACCTTGTTCGTGAGTACCGCCTTCATGAGTATGGATATTATTGGCGAAACTGATGACATTTTCATGATAACTTGTTGTATATTGCATAGCAACCTCAACAGTGATATCCTCCATCTCACCCTCAGTGTAAATTGGTGTCTCAAAAATCACATCTTTATTTTCATTGAGGTATTCAACATAAGAGGCAATCCCGCCTTCATAATGGTATTCCTTGGTTTGTTCCAAGCCCTCCCGTTTGTCAGTAATTGAAATATTTAAACCACGGTTTAGAAATGCAAGTTCTTGAATTCGCTTGTTTAATTTAGTAAATTCAAATTCAGTTGTTTCAGTAAAAATCTCAGGGTCTGGTGTGAAATGAACAGTTGTACCAGAACGGTTTGTTTCACCTATTACTTTCAAATCTGCAACAACTTCACCTCTTCGGTATTCTTGGTAATAAACCTGACCGTTTTTATAGACTCGTACATCCAATTGAGCAGACAAAGCATTTACAACAGAAGAACCAACGCCGTGCAAACCACCAGATACCTTGTAGCCACCTCCGCCAAATTTACCTCCGGCATGGAGCACTGTGAAGACCGTCTCAACAGCTGGGCGACCCGTTCTTTCCTGAATATCAACAGGAATACCGCGTCCATTATCAATAACGGTAATAGAATTATCTTTCTCAATGATAACTTCAATTTTATTCGCAAATCCCGCCAACGCCTCGTCAATCGAGTTATCGACAATTTCCCACACCAAATGATGTAAACCTTCTTTAGATGTGGAACCAATATACATCCCTGGACGCATACGAACAGCTTCAAGACCCTCTAGAACTTGGATTTGACTGGCATCATACTCTTGAGCTTTTTCTTGTAAATCTTTGATTTCTTCTGTCATTTTTCTTCCTTTATCGCTATTAAAAACATTCTAGTGAATACCTTTCATTATAGCATATTTTTTACTAATTTAACAGTAAAAAAGAAAGGTAGATGACTCTCATTCTACCTTTCTCGTTCTACTTAATTACGGCGATAAACCATCTTCTTAGCTAATTCATGCCCATCATTGCCAAACATATCTACCAACGTATAAGCAAATTCCAGACTGGTTCCTGCCCCACGACTTGTAACGATTGGACCATCAACTACAACTACTTCTTCAATATGATTCCCTGATTGAATATCCTGTTCCATACCTGGATAGCAAGTGTAGTTTCTATTCTCCAATAAGCCTGCTCTGTCCAGCACAATAGGAGCAGCACAGATAGCAGCAACAAATTTACCAGTGTCAACAACAGCCTGTAAGTCCGCGATCAATTCACTATGATCACGAAGGTTTGTAGCACCTGGCATCCCCCCCGGCAATACAACAAGATCATAGGAAGTTAATTGTCCCGAAAACCTTGTATCAGCTTCCACACGAATTCCATGAGAACCTTCAACGGTTCGATCCAGCAATCCTATCATATGACAGTCAAATCCAGCCCTACGAAAAATATCAACAGGTGCCAAAGCCTCGATTTCTTCAAAACCCGGCGCCAACATTACTGCAACTTTTACCATATAAAACCTATCTTTCTAAACGTTTGATCGTAATTTTTTTAAATTTACGTGAACGATCATTGTCTCTTTCATTCGACAAATGATACTGGTAACCCATGGACAAAATCAATCCTATACCAATTAAGTTGGCTACCATTGATGATCCACCTTGTGAAATAAAAGGTAAAGGAATACCTGTCAAAGGCAATAATCCAGTTGCTGCACCAATATTCTCAAAAACGTGGAACAAAAGCATCATGATATAGCCTGTAGATATGTAGGTATAGTATTTGTTGTTCGATTTTAAGGTAACCCGTAACATTCTATAAATTAACAATAAATATAGACCAATCAACACACTACTACCTATAAAACCAAAATCCTCAGCAATAACAGTAAAAATCATGTCACTTTCACGAACTGGGATGAATAAATTAGTCTGATTAAATCCAATCCCTTTCAAACCACCACTTCCAATCGCAATGAGACTTTGTGCCTGTTGATAGGTCGTTGTTTGAGCGTTTTCAAAAGGATCCAACCAAGCGGAAATCCGGTTGATTTGATACGTGTCCATTCCCAAATTATGCAATAGAGTTGTTCCACCAGGTGAAATAAAAATCAACATAAAGCCAGTCACCAAAACGAATGCAACAAGGCTAATGGGCACCAATATTTTCCATGATACTCCTGATAAAAGAACCATTCCGCAAAAAATAGCAATGAAAACCAAAGATGTACCCAAATCACTTTGTAAGGCCAATAATGCCAAAACAGGAATCGTAAAGAGTGTCAAATATCCTATTAATTTAAAATCATTCTTTATGGACTGTTCTTCATGGTACTTGTGAAATGTAACAATCACTCTTGCCAACATGATGATGTATGAGATTTTCACAAATTCAGAAGGTTGAAACAGCGTTGTATCTCCAATCGTAACCCAGTTCTTAGCACCTGTTGAAGCAACTAAATCCGGACTGTAGAAAAATAATGGAAGAACCATCAATCCTAAACCCAAAACATAGAGAAACGGTGTAATTTGCCATAAGAACTTGGTAGAAAAAAACATAACGATTAAGGCAGCAATAACTCCAATTCCTATCCATGCAACCTGTTGCCCAACCATCTGAAGTACAATATCAGGATAATCCTGACTAACTGCAATATACAATGAGAGTATGCCTACAACTAGTAAAAAAAAGACGGGTAAAATAAGTGAATAATCTATTCGACTATCAATTGTTCCTCTGTTATTCATGAATGACCTCATACTTTCAACTCAAATACTAACTCTTTCCATTATAGCAAAAAAAGACTGGTCATTGAAATCAAAAGTTGAAATGTATAGCCAAAATCGTATAAGTACAAACTAGTTCAATCTCATCAAGGCATTATAAAACAATTGATGGAACAACCACTACTTTAAACAGTAATACATCCATAAAACGAAAATACAAAAGAAAAGCGGCTGAAAAGTTTGCCCAATTTTCGGGAATGTAACGACCAGCCGTTACTTTTTCGTTACCATTTCAAAAAGAAAGCCATTCCCAAGGCACGGGAATGGCTTAAAATCAACGTTTCTAACGGTTTTATAACGATGATTATTTGAGACCGTATTTTTTGTTGAAACGATCCACACGTCCATCTGCTTGAGTGAACTTTTGACGTCCAGTATAGAATGGGTGTGAGTCTGATGAAATTTCCACACGGATCAATGGGTATGTTTCACCTTCGAATTCAACTGTTTCGTTTGATTTCTTAGTTGAACCACTAAGGAACTTGTAGCCAGTAGTTGTGTCCAAGAAGACAACAGTGCGATATTCTGGATGGATATCTTTTTTCATTATAAAAATTCCTTTCTGCCATGGTCTCTTTTTCGAGCCATAGATTATAACCATTTAATTCTACCAAAAATTTTTCCTTCTGGCAAGTCTTTTAAATCAATTTTTAACTATTTTAGGTTATTTCAAAAACTCCCAAAAACTAAAGTGCTGATGCACCCGAAGCTACATCAGAAGTGACCCTTGCCCCAAATCCCCCTCTTGAAGGACTGCCCAAGCTATCAGAAACCCTTTCTTTACCGGCAAGAACTTTCTCAGAAAGCCCTGAAGTCACTAGAATCCTGCCATCAAGCCCAATCAAAACCGCCTCGATACTATCAGTTTCCTCTACCATCTTATAAATCCGAGTCATTTCTTGACCAAACAATCGAGTTGTCCAAATCTCACCATCAACGGATCGTTTGGACACAATGGTCAAACTAGCCAGCTGCGACTCGATTGGATAGCCAGTCTCAGGACTCAAAATATGATGATAGGTCTTTCCATTAACGGTTAGGGTTCTTTCGTAAATACCAGAGGTGACAACCGATTCTTCTCGTATTTTTAGGACGATGGCATTTTCACCACGTGGTTTCTGAGGATCCTGTATACCAATTCGCCAATAACCATCTGGATTGTGAGGAGCTTGACCAAAGGTCAGGACATTGCCACCCAGGTTAATCAATCCAGCTTCCACACCTATTCTTTTCAAGAAGTCGACAATCTTATCTGCTACATATCCTTTAGCAAGAGCACCCAAATCAATCGCCATGCCCTCTTTTCTCAAATAGACTGTGTGCTCTTGGTCATCTAATTCAATGTCCCTTGGATTGATGAGTTGGAGTTTTTCACTGATCATTGCTTGAGTTGGAAGTTTGGCATCACTAAAACCAATCCGCCAGCTTTGCACAAGGGGACCAATGGTAATATTCAAAAAAGATCCCTGAGCCAGACTATGTTCTTTGCCCAATGTAATCAATTCATACAGGTCATCGGCAACAGGAACCGCCTGAACACCAGCATTGAGGTTGACCTCCATTAATTCAGAGGTCAAGTCATTAGCAGAAAACCGATCCTTGTAGAGATAGAGAAGCTCTTCTACCTGATCCAAAATCGGTTCTGCCTGAGGATGCCATATTTTGGTTTCAATGATAGTTCCCATAAGTCGAAGGGAGCGACTACTTGCTTGCATTCCTCACTACCTCTTGGATTTCTTGGTATATTTGCTCATTTTCGGAGAGTGAATAAGAGTTAGCACCACTTGCTAGTGGGTGGCCACCGCCATCGTGGCGTTTGGCAATCTCGTTGATTGGAAGATACTTACTGCGCAAACGGACTCTGTAATTTCCGTCAGTTTGTTCCACAAAAATCCCCCAAGATTGAACAACTCCAATCCGTCCTGGTGCACCTACGATAAAGGAAGTGTCCGCATCGGTCACCCCATATTTTTCGAGAATATCCTGTGTCAAAACGACACGTGCCGCACCATGTTCATCCACTTCCAAGTTGTCGTAGACGTAACCTGTCAACTTGGCAATCTTGAAATCAATGGTATCCATCTGGCGAGAAATCCTTGCAAAGTCAAAATCTTCTTGGCGGAGACGAGCAACAATCTCAAAGGTGCGCGAGCTGGTTGCTGGATAGAGAAAGCGGCCTGTATCGCCCACAATTCCTGCATAGAGTAGACAAGCAATCTCTCCATCGAGTTCAAGTTGGCTTTGGATGGCTAGTTCCGTAATCATTTCACTGCATGAGCTGGCTTCCGTATTGACCCAGAGCAGGTCACCATAAGGCTCCTCATTGGGATGATGATCGATTTTTATCAAGAAATCTCCTTGAGTATAACGGTCGTCATCCACACGCGCAGTATTGGCAGTGTCTGTCACGATTACTAAGGCTCCTTGATAGTCTTGGTCTGCAACTACGTCCATTCCTGCCATCCAAGCAAGATTTGGTTCCTCAAAACCGGTTACCTTGATGGTTTTTTCAGGAAAATTCTTCTGCAAGAGTTTCTGTAAGCCAACTTGACTACCAATCGCATCCGGATCTGGTCTTTTATGTCGATGAATAATAATCGTGTCATATTCGTTAATTTTTTCAATAATTTTACTGTAAATTGTCATAGCAACTCCTTTTTATCATTTTAGCATAAACTTCCCCTTTTGAAAATGATGGGTGTGTGGTATAATGGAATTACTATGTAATTTGGAGGAAATTATGGCACTAGCAAAAATAGTTTACGCTAGTATGACTGGTAACACAGAAGAAATTGCTGACATCGTCGCCAGTAAGCTAGAAGAGTTGGGCGTTGAAGTACAGGTACATGAATGTACGACTATTGAAACAGAAGATATTTTGGATGCAGACCTTATTGTTGTAGCTAGCTATACCTATTCGTATGGTGGTGATGGTGAACTTCCAGATGAAATTGTTGATTTCTATGCTGACCTAGCTAACTTAGATTTGACTGGTAAGGTCTACGGTGTTTGCGGTTCTGGTGATACCTTCTATGATGACTTCTGTAGTGCAGTAGATGACTTTGATGTCATGTTGGGTTCACGTGGTGCAACTAAGGGTGCTGAAAATGTCAAAGTAGACCTTGCAGCTGAAGATGAGGATATTGTTAATCTTGAGCAATTTGCAACAGACCTTGTTGCAAAATTAGATACTTTGAATTAATTGATAAACAGACTGGCTTATCAATAGGTCTGGTCTGTTTTTTTTAGCCTATTAATAAGATTGTACACCTATTGTTTGCAATCTTTTTTTTGATATATAAATAACTGGTTAAGTTTTTAGAAAAAGGTGAATTTTATGGCTAAAGAATCAAAAATGGCCCGCTATCAGAGGTAGTTGGAACTAATCGAACGTTATGCAGATTTGCGAAAAAGTCTCAAAGAAAAAGGTGACTACCAAGCACTCAGAAAATTGCTTCGCGACTCAAATCCTAATCGACTGAAATACCGAGACCGGACAGAGATGGCCGTCCGCATGCTTATATGCAAAAATCGGTGTGAGTCGAATTACTTTCCGTGAATCAGCTCATCTTGGTCAACTCCCTGGGGTTAAAAAAGCAAGTTGGTAAACATTCTTAACAAGGCTGGTTTTTCGCCTTGTTTTTTGCTATACTAAAAACCAACTGAAACAATCTCTGGAGGAGTAAATAATGGATTTAGACATGATTCGTTCACAAATTAATCAGCTTGATGAGGAACTTGTTGCACTATTGGAAAAACGTATGGAGCTTGTTGATCAAGTCGCAGCCTACAAACGAGCAACAGGTAAGCCTGTTTTGGATACCAGCCGAGAAAAAGCTGTTCTTGAAAGAGTTGGAAAATTAGTCCAAAAGGATGATTACCGCTCTGCTATTCAAGCGACCTTTAGTGATATGATAGCCCAATCAAGAGCATATCAATCTTCCAAGTTAGCGAATCATGAGTAATAAGATGAAACATACCATCCAACTCCTTTTCTTTTCTTGCTTAATTGGAGTCGGTGCAGGAATTATCACCACACTTTTTGGGAAAATTCTACTAGGGGTTGGAGACTTACGATCTGAATATTTTATATATCTAATCCCCTTTCTGCCACTTGTAGGGGTGTTGATTATTTTCATTTATCAAAAATGGGGGAGGGAAGTCCAAGCAGGTATGGGCTTAGTATTCAAAGCTGGACAAGGGGAGATAGTACAAATTTCTCCAGTTCTCATTCCGCTCATCATCTCTACAACTTGGCTCAGTCATCTTTTTGGCGCTTCCGTTGGTCGCGAGGGGGTAGCTGTCCAACTTGGAGCCAGTCTCTCACACTGGTTAAAAAAACATGGTTTCACACACTTGCCCAAAGACATGATAACAAAGATTGGTATGGCCGCAGGTTTTGCAGGGCTATTTCAAACACCATTGGCTGCTGGTTTCTTTGCTATTGAGGTTTTAATCGTTGGCCAATATGCTTGGACTAGTCTCCCCTATTGTCTAGTTGCGGCTTTCACAGCTTCTACTACTTCCCATTTATTGGGATTAGAGAAATTTTCCCACACTATTTCATCTTTTTCATTCCAGTTTACAGATAGTTTCAAATGGCTATTTATTGCCCTTTGCTTCGGTTTCATCGGCAATTTATTCGCCTGGTTTTTGACGCAATCAAAAAGCATCTCAACTCGATGGCTTCCAAATCCTTACATTAAAATAGCTATCATGGGAGTTGGACTGACCGTTCTACTATTTTTCTTCCATCAAGGTCGTTATACTGGTCTAGGAACCAATTTGATCGATGCAAGTTTAGCTGGGGAACAAGTGTTTGCTTACGATTGGCTACTAAAACTCCTACTCACCTGTCTTTGTTTGGCCGCAGGTTTTCAAGGGGGCGAAGTTACTCCACTCTTTGCGATTGGAGCAAGTTCTGGGGCTGTTTTAGCAGGATTGCTAGGTCTACCAACTGAGCTTGTTGCAGCCCTTGGGTATTGTGCCGTATTTGGAACAGCCACCAATACCTTACTAGCTCCTATTTTTATTGGATACGAAGTGTTCGGAAGTAGTATCATCCAATACGCAATACCCGTACTTATCATAGCGTATTTTGTCAATCGAAAGCAAACCATTTATGGAATGCAAGTGAGATAAATGGAAGAGAATACATATTATATGCATAAACACCAAATATGCATAAACACCAAGTTCTCAAAATAAGCTGATATTGCCATGAAAAGTAAAACGCATAAAATCGCCTTCCAAATAAGCTTGATTTTATGCGTTTTTTTGTAGTTTTATTGTATATATAGTATTATGAATTCGCTTCAATGGTAACCTCTAGGTGGTTAACCACTTTTTGAATATTTATTGTGCCCTTGTAAATGCCATAGCCAATGATTAGCATTCCTGAAAGACCTAGTATGACCAAAGTAATACCAACTAGTAAGGTTAAAAGTTGACCTCGTTGATAATAGAGTAGCATCCCACCAATGCCAGTTATAGCAAAAGCTAGACTCAACCATTTACCAAGATTCTGAATCATCCTTTTCTGATAGGCAATCTCAACATGATATCCGTTAATTATCTCATCATTTGACATACTAGGACTTCCTCTCCATCAATATTTTGCCATCTTAATATGATAAGCCTGGATCAAAAATTCCACGAACAACACCGATAAAGGCAATAACAACGAGTAGCAACATAGTTTTAATCGGAGAAAGATTTTTCTTAGCCATCAGCCACCAACAGAAGACGATGACACTTGCTGTCAACAATCCCGGGTAAACAGAGTCAAGATTTTCTTGGAGTACCAAATAAGGAGCATTTTTTGAATCAAGAAGGCATATACAACAAGCGTGCGAACATGATTGCAGTTGACGCCTTCTTGGATGAATTCCAACACAAGAAGGTCATCTACCACGAAATCGGCCACGAAGACCACGACCCGTCGCAATATGACCGAAGGCGTGAATAGTACAAACTGCAAGCGGATAGAAATATGATTCATTATCTGGTCAAAGAAGAATTGACCTTAGTGGACGATGTCAGAGAGTTTAATTACGTTCGCTTTATGGAAAAATACGACTTAAAAACCACAGTCAACGAGACTATTGTAATTGAGGAGTATACTAATTTAGCAGGTATATAGAATGAAAATCGGATACAGAAAACCAAGTGTGAAAAAAAGTTTGTCTGCTAGAACAACAGGCAGAGCGAAAAGAATGTTAAAAAGCTCTATCAATCCTACATATGGTAAAAATGGAATGGAGTTGATTAATAATCCAAAGAAGGCGGTTTATAATAAAATTTATAATAAAACGACTTCATGGTACCAAGAGTTTTTTGGCCACAACAAAGAGCAGAATTTTTCGGAAACTACAGGGCGGACTTTTTGCTCTTGGATGTATATCAGGTCTGGTTGTCGTTGGAATACCATTCTTAATATTGTGGAATATCATTGAAGCTATTATCGGTTAAAAATAAAAAATCCCCACACTTCCAACTGACCAAAGCGAAAGTGCAGGAGTATACAATGAAAAAAATTACCACTATAAACCTACTGATTTTATCTGCTGCAAGTATGGCATCTTGTTCATCATCATATCCGACAACTAATGTCTCGACAACTAATTACTAACTATTTCCCTGAAACGAAACTCTCAAAGATAAATGCTACTTCCTATCAAAACATTATAAACGAACTGGCAAAATGTTATGTGAAAGATAGTGTCAAAAGGTTCAATTCGCATATAAGGGCATCAATTAAAGTTGCTTTCCATCAAGGTATTTTAAAAAAAGATTTTACCGAAATTGTCAAAGTTTTCTCCGATGTCGAGTCCAAAAGAGAAGAAGACAATTATTTAGAACTAGATGAATATGAACAATTAATCACAGATTATCGAAAGACAATCAAGTACCACTCTCACTTCTTCCTGTACACAATTGGAAAGACGGGTTTGCGATTTTCGGAAGCAGCCGGCATTACAGAACCTATCGTTGACCGCGAAAATATGTGTTTACGAATCCGCAGGACTTACAAGGTTTACGGAAAGAAGAAAGGTTGGGGACCTACTAAGAATCCGCAATCAGAACGAGATGTACCGTTTGATAGCGAGTGGCTGAAAGCATACGACGAGTACATGAAAGTTGGATATATAGACAATCCAGATAAAAGATTATTTACCAAATTGACCGGGACTGGCGAAAATAAAATTTTAAAGAAAAAGACACGTCAAACATTTAATGTACATGGCTTGCATCATACCTACGTTAGCTGGCTAATCTATCATGATGTGGACGCTGTGACCATTGCCAAGTTAGTTGAACACAAGGATGCAACTGAAACATTGAAAACATATTCGCACTTATTTAAGGCCAAGCAAGAACAATCATTCGACAAAGTCAGAAATTTAATGGAAAAATTTGGGGCGAATTCGGGGCAAGAAAGTTAAAAACCCTTGTGTATCAAGGGTTTTTTCTGTATTTCTATCTCCCCTGCAGGAATCGAACCTGCAACTAATTCTTAGGAGGAATTTGTTATATCCATTTAACTAAGGGAAGTCTGCCTTTCTATTGTAACTCAGAAAAGGACAGAATGCAAGACTGAGACTGTTTTAGTCTGCTGCATGTTTACGGTATTTTTCCATTTTACCTTTGAACAATTCCCCATTACTTGGGGCGGTATAGGTGATAGCATTTGCTCCAGCTGCTATAACTTGACGAATGCTTTCTTCGGTTGGTCCACCAGTTGCCATGATAGGAAAATCGGGATACTCTTTCCGAATTTTTTCTACAACTTTCGGGGTTTCAACACCACATGAAACATTCAAGATATCTACCCCCGCTTCAATCCGAGATTTGATATCAGATTTATCTGAAACGACTGTATAAATAATGGGAATATCGATGACCTTATTGATTTCCTCAATTGTTTCAACAGTTGTTGGGCCATTTACAACAACAGCATAGGCTCCCTCTGATTCAGACAATAAGCTCATATTAGCCGAACGCACACCAGTTGTTAAGCCACCACCCACGCCAGCCAGAACAGGTACAGAAGCAACTATCATGATACTCTTAATAATGGCAGGAACTGGAGTAAAGGGATAAACCGCTAGAATGGCATCCGCATCATGATTCGCAATAATTGAAACATCGGTGGTAAATAAGATGGAACGAATGCGACGACCATAAATGCGAATGCCACTACATTCTTTTATGACTTTGGGCATTTGAACAATATCTTGTCGTAAATCAGACATGACTGATGGGATATGTGGTTGAGTCATCATAATACCTCCTACGGTGGTTTAACAATTTAATTACCGTGCCAATTGGCCAGCCTGAAGCTCATACATCCGATGATAGGTTCCCTTGAGGGCTAGTAATTCTTCATGGCTACCTGATTCAATAATTTTGCCTTTATCTAAAACGTAAATGCAATCTGCATCTTGAATCGTTGATAACCTGTGCGCAACTGCAATGGTTGTACGTCCTTTTCTCATTTTTTCAAGTGAATGCTGAACAGTCTGTTCTGTTTCAGAATCAATATTAGCAGTCGCTTCGTCTAGAATCAAAATCTTGGGCTGGCTTGCCATGGTTCTTGCAAACGCAAGTAACTGCCGTTGCCCAGTTGAAAACGAAGAACCCCTCTCTGTAACAAGCTGTTGGTAACCATTAGGTAATTTTTCAATAAATGGTGCTGCATCAACAAAACGAGCAGCTTCAATGATATCATCCTGACTGATATCTTGATACATTTGAATGTTGGAAGCAATGGTTCCATGATACAAGAACGGTTCCTGCAATACAAGCCCAATATTAGAACGCAATTCGTGAGGTGCGAATTGACGTATATCTTGTCCATCAATAAGGATGCGGCCCGATTGAAATTCATAAAAACGCATAAATACATTTATTATGGAAGATTTTCCAGATCCTGTAGCCCCAACAAAAGCAATAGTTTGTCCTTTTTTTACTTCGAATGAAACATGATCCAAAATTTTCCGCTTGCCATCATAAGAAAATGACACATCTTCAAAGACAACATCACCTTTAATGATTCGCACATCCGTACTCTCTTGCCTTGGCTCCTCAATCGTTTGATCCATTAGAGTAAACACGCGCCCCGCAGACACCATAGAAGTCTGAAGGGTTGAAAAGTGTTGGGTAACTTCTGAAAGAGGATCAAATAAACGATTGGCATATTGGATAAAAGCATAAATGAGGCCTGCGGAAACCGGTGCATCTGACCAATCCAAGCC
This sequence comes from Streptococcus sp. VTCC 12886, assembly GCF_049893425.1. Classification (NCBI taxonomy): domain Bacteria; kingdom Bacillati; phylum Bacillota; class Bacilli; order Lactobacillales; family Streptococcaceae; genus Streptococcus; species Streptococcus sp. VTCC 12886. Next base: position 46,885 of record NZ_JBMVJB010000013.1, read on the forward strand.
AAAATAGGTCATTAGAAAAGCATAGGCTAGTATTTTTATCAGCGAAAGAGCAGGTCGCAAAAACAGGCTATCCAATGCCATTGACCGACTGGCAAAGGCTAGATATTCTTGATTAATAGCTTCAAACTCATCAGATAATCGTTCCTCTTGTCTAAAGGCCTGAATAATCCGAATTCCCTCAATACTCTCAGCAAGTTTACTATTGATTTGACTCAATAAACTCCGTGTTTTTTCCACAACGGGTGCTGATTTTTTTCGATACATATTCACCAATATAAAAATGATTGGTAAAAAGAGGACAATGAGGCTGGTTAATTTCCACTCAAGAGCAAACATGGTATACAAAGTGACAGCTACGACAAAAATAGCGGAAATGAAGCTGGACAGTATCCCAGAAAACATCTCTGAAATACTCTCCGTATCATTTGTCAATCGAGATACAATCGAACCACTCGGTGTTTGATCAAAATAGGCCATCCCCAAAGATTCCATTTTAGAAAAGGCATCCTGGCGAATATCTCGAACAATACTGTAAGAAACCTTCGCAAACCAAAAATTACCAATATACTGAAACAACATCTGGAGGATATACAGACCAAAATAGCCACCTAAAACCAACAAAATCCCATCTGTTACTTGATGGACATAATGATCAATGAAATAAGATGCCAGCAAGGGAATGATACTACGAATAACTGTGGTTAACAATAAAAAACTTAAGGCAGCGATGGTTAGAAATAGATAGGGTTTGACATAGGACAATAGCCGCCAAAAGACATTTTGTGGTGCTTTCTTATTCATCATACTCCTCCATTTCCAATTGCTGCATCCTATATGTATTATAGTACCAACCTTTCTTCTCAAGTAATTCTTGGTGACGTCCCCGTTCAGTAATACGCCCATTCTCTAATACCAAAATCATATCTGCATGGACTACTGCCGATAAACGATGGGCTGTGATGATGGTTGTTTTACCTCGCCTGCCCTCCTTGACATTTTCAATAATAGCATGTTCCGTCTTGGCATCAACTGCTGATAAGGAATCATCTAACAATAGGATTTCTGGATTTAAAATCATTGCGCGTGCCATAGCCAATCGCTGTTTTTGTCCACCAGATAAGGCAATACCTTTTTCTCCCACAACGGTGTCAAATTTTTCAGGCATATCCATTATATCATCATACACATGAACAATTTTAGCAGCTTCCTCAATCTCCTCTTCTCTCAAATTGGGATTTCCAAAGCGGATATTTTCTGAAATACTTGTTGCAAATAGAAACTGATCTTGGGGAACATAGCCCAGCAGACTCCTCAAATCTGCTAAACGATAGTCTTTTACATTTTCATTGTTCAATAAAATACGACCATCTTCCACATCATATTCACGCAAGATTAATTTTAATAAAGTAGTTTTCCCAGACCCTGTAGGACCTACTAGACCAACCGTCTGCCCTTTTTCAATAGTGAAATAGATGTCTTCAAGTGTCGGTTGTTCTTCATATGAAAATGCATCAATTTCATAACGAATGTCTCCATTTTCAGGTGCAGGTAAAGGATTCTGTGGATTTTCAACATCTGAACGAATATCTAATAATCGTTGGATACGCTCATAGGAAACAGCGCCACGTTGTGTAATATTAAATAAGAATCCTATCGCCATTAATGGCCAAACCAGTAAATCCAAATAGGTCATAAAGGTTACGAGTTGCCCAACTGTCACCTGACCTTGTCGAATAAATTGAGCACCAACGAACAAGGTCAGTACGTAAGAAAGACCAACAAAGAATAAAACGGCTGGATCAAACATGGCATCATACCGCATGGTCTTAATATTTTGTAAATAGGCTGCTTGATTGACTTCTTGGAATGCCTGAGTTTCCTTTTCCTGATAACCAAATGACTTGGTCACTTTGATACCTGATACCGATTCTTGAACCTTGTTATTTAATTCTGAGAAAGCTGCCTGAGAAGCCTTAAAATTCTCATGTGTCCTTCTGCCCAAAAAACTAGTTGTCATGGCCATAAAAGGCAAGGGCAGAATGGCAACTAGGGTCATTTTCCAAGAAATCATGAAACACATAGTCACCAATGTCATGATAGCCGTTACCGTCGCGTCGACAAATGACATCACTCCTCCACCTGCTAATCGTGTCAAAGCATTGATATCGTTAGTAGCGTGCGCCATCAAATCACCTGTTCGGTGATTTTGAAAAAGGGTGGAGACATTTTCATAAAATGTTCAAATAGCCTAGCACGCATAATTTTGCCAAGCCGAAAGGAAGTCGCTAGAATATTCATTCTCCAAATATAACGCAATACATACATACCGATTGCAGAGAGAACCAAACCAGCTACCCCAATCAGAAGTTCATTGCCTGATAAATGGTTCCCTGCAATCTGATCAATAATTTCTCCCATGATATAGGGCGGAAGCAAGTTCAATGCACTTACCAAGCACAAGGAAACAATCCCCATTACATACCGTTTTTTCTCTAGCCTAAAAAACCACCAAAGTTGTTTTATTATTTTCATTTCTAACTTTCTAAAAGATGAAACAAGTATTGGCAGTATTAGAAAACTGCCAACCATATGATATTATATTTAGTTTATCACAATTAATGATGAATAGAAAGATTGCGAGACGTCTGTCTCATATCTTTCCAGATATCTCTTCTCAGTATTCTACCAAACCGCCCGTCTTTTTCGATATCATCATAGACTGTTGCCGAATAAATGTCTAGAACGAAAAAAGACAGCTAAAGCTGCCTCTTCTCATTCCGACTACGTCAGTCCAAGGGACTATCTTAACGACGGATTTCTTTGATACGTGCTGCTTTACCTTGCAATGCACGTAGGTAGTACAATTTAGCACGACGAACTTTACCGTAACGAACGACTTCAATCTTATCAACACGTGGAGTGTGGATTGGGAAAGTACGCTCAACACCAACACCACCAGAAATTTTACGTACAGTGTACATTTCTGAGATGCCTTGGCCTTTACGAGAGATAACAACACCCTCGAAAATCTGGATACGTTCGCGATTACCTTCGACAACCTTAGCGTGAACACGTACAGTGTCACCAGGACGGAATGAAGGAATGTCAGTACGAAGTTGACCTTCAGTCAAACTTTGGATTAATGGATTCATTTTATTCTCCTATCTTTGTCAATCTTAGGTGCTTTTAAACCCAGCGGATAAACTGTATTTTCGTGTGTCCATTACACACAGACTATATTATACCCTAACTAACCACCTATGTAAAGCGTTTTGATGAATTTTCTACCGTGGCTAAGGTAGGGCTACAGACTATTTACATAAAAAACTCTCCCCAATGGAAGAGTAAATAGCTTATTTTGCAGCTTTATAAAGTTCGTTAACCTTGTTCCAATTTATCACTTCAAAGAAGGCTTTGACGTAATTTGGTCGAACGTTGCGGTATTTTAGGTAGTATGCATGTTCCCAAACATCGAGAGCCAAGATCGGCTTCAAGCCTTGCATGATTGGTGTATCTTGGTTAGCGGTTGAAAGAATTTCTAATTTTCCTTCTTTATTAACTACCAAAAAAGCCCAACCTGAACCAAAGCGTGTTGTTGCAGCGGTAGTAAATGCTTCCTTAAAGGCATCAAAAGAGCCGAATGTCGCATCGATTTCTGTAGCCAACTCTTCAGAAATTTCAGTTTTCTCTGGAGAAAGTAATTCCCAAAAGAGAGCGTGGTTAAGATGTCCGCCACCATTGTTGATCAAGGCCTGACGAATATCTGCTGGAATTTGTTCAACATCTGAAAGGAGAGCCTCTAGATCTTCGCCAATTTCAGGATGCTTTTCAAGTGCTGCATTGGCATTTGCTACATAAGTTGCATGGTGCTTATCATGGTGCAAAGTCATTGTTTCCGCATCAATATGTGGTTCCAAAGCGTCATAAGCATAAGGTAAATCTGGTAAAATAATCGCCATAATTCTGTTCTCCTATAAATTTGATAGTTCTATTGTAACCCTTTTTGAGAGCCTTTTCAATTTATTTGTCTGAAAATTACGATGTTGCGATTCTTAGCAAGGCAATGTCAAATAGATAATCTTTATCAAATTGTCCTGTTTTAATTTTGTAATCTGTTTCAATTAATAGCTTGACGACCTTTTTCAAAAAACCAACCGACAGATTTCTTGAATCACGCAAGGCATATTTTACCTGATAGGGATTAATCTTGCGACCAGATAAATCTGACAACGCAGTAACAATCTGCTGTTCACCACGACCTTGCTCATGTAGTATTTGCACTTGAAGATAGGTGCGAAACTGAGTTAACATAATCGCAATCAACTTGATTTCGTCCTCTCCTTGCAATCGTAAATCCCGAACAAGATGGCTTGCTTCATCCATTTTAGTTTGAAGGACAAGTTGAGTTAAATCGAAGATATTATCTTGAAGAGTTTTTGGGATTGCCACATCTATATCGGCCAGCGAAATTTCATTTTGTCCTCTATAGGATTGTAGAAAGACCAAATTTTTACTAACTTCTGCAAAATCAAAGTTGGATTTTACCATAAGATAGTGAAAAACATCTGGATCCATCCGCAACCCAAGTCGACCAACTTCATTCTGGAAATGATTCTTCAGCTCCATTTCCTTTAGAGGATTTGCTTCTAAAACCAATCCATCTCTTTTCAGAAGTTTGACAAGTCGACGCTTACTATCCAACTTACCAGGTGCTAGAATAATCAAGCGCGTGGTCTCAACTGGATTTTCCAAATAAGACTCAAATTGCTTCAGTTCGTCATCCGTCAAGTAGCGCTTCTTATCCGTTGTTAAATCTGCGAAATAATCAAGAATTACTACTTTTTCATCAGAAAAGAAAGGAAGAGAAACTAAATCCAAATCCACCTGATGATAGTCAGCCTCTGACATATCAAAATAGGCAAAACCCAAGTCCGAAGTATCAAATTCCAGTTGCTTCATCAATAAGTCTTTCGCAATGTGATATTGACCAACATCTTCACCACACAAAATGGTCAATAAACCTAAGTTCCCTTTTTTTATTTGTTCAATCTGTTCAATTACTGTCATAATCTCTCCGTATTCTTCTCTCCATTATACCATGCAAAAAAGAAAACAGCTACAGAGAGAGCGTCACTCTTTTACCGTTTCAATACTCCACTGTTTCCAACCTCGGAAACGGATTGCTCCTTGCAGATCCGTTCGGTAAACCTGCATATTTTGACTGTCAAGACGTTCCAGAGTTTCCTTATGTGGATGTTGATAGCGATTATTTTCACCAGCAGAAATCAGAGCAATTTTTGCTCCAATATGGTCTAAAAATTCTGGATATGAAGAGCCCTTGGAACCATGGTGACCTGCTTTCAGCACATCGACTGGTAGCTGCGGATAAGAAGTGATTAAATCTAATTCCCCTTGCTCCAAGTCACCGGTAAAGAGAAAATTCATTTTTAACAAACGACCATAGAGTACAATTGAGTCATTATTACCTCCATCTCCGATTCTATTGGGATATAGAACTTCTAGATAGGAATCAAAAATGGGCAATCGATCTCCAGGATTTACAACATGAACAGGGACATTTATTTTCCTCAAAGTCGCAACAAAATCTGGTACAGTCAAACTACCTGGAGAAACGTAAATCTTACCTATTTGAATCTGCCTAGCCACTTCTAGCACATCACCCACATGATCTGCATCGGTATGGGTCAGAACCAAATCATCAATCCGATCCACACCTCGACTATGCAGGTAAGGAATCAGTGTTCGCTCCGCATTTGCTTCCCTAGCCCGCTCCCGCCAAGCTTCCTTTGCAGCAAAGTCAACCCGACCACCCACATCAATCAGAACCGTCCGCCCCCGAATGTCCCGCAAAAAGATACTATCCCCCTGCCCTACGTCTACCACCGTCACCTCATTTTCCAGCGGGTGTTTGGTTATGAAAAATAGCAGAGCAAGGATCAGACTCAATCCAAGGAGCCATTTCTTCTCTCTGTGAAAATCATAAAGCAAGAAAAGGGAGAACAGCAAGAGCAAAAAGACAAGGCCCGTAGGTTTTCCTAAAATCCAAGGTCGAATCCCCAATTCTGCCACCCATACAATAATCTTTTCCATAAGGATAAAGAATCCGTTGACCCACGTCATTTTAATGAAGGGCGATAGTAAAAGAATGACAGATAGCCCAGGTAACAACAACACATCAAAAACAAAGGAAAAAACAAACGTTAAAAGGATAGATAAGGGCTGAAAGGCAAAAAAATAGGTCATCAAGACCGGTAAAATCCCAAGAGAAATACTCAGACTCTCCACTGCTATCTTTTTTAGCTGCCCTAGCTCTTCAAAATCAAAGACTGTCAATAACAAAGCATAGGTAAATGTTAGCACACCGCCTGCAGTCAGAAGAAACCGTGGCATAAGCAAGAGACAAACAAAGACTGTTGCTGCAAAATTATCCAATTTTCGTAGCCCGAGATTACCAAGAATTTTCTGGACCAAGGACCGCACGACTGATACTGAAAATCCTGTTAATCCTGCATAAATAAGAGAAAACGGAATTTGAAGTTTATCGACAGTTTCCTTTGTTAAACCCAAACGCAATAAAAGCCAGCGAAATTTGTCAATGAAAAAACCAACCTGCATCCCAGACAGGGCAAAAAGATGAATGATCCCTAAACTAGAATAGAGGTCACTCATTTGGTCAAAGTCACTATCTAACTCTCCCAATAGTAATCCAGTCATGTAGTGGCTCATGGGAGCAGGAAAATGAGATTTGATATAAACGAGAGCCTGCCTCCGCCAGGTTGACAACCAGTCAAAGATATTCCAAGAATGAACAGGGAGAATATTGTTAATGGTACTTATTTTTACTGTCCGATAGATGCCCTGGGTTTTGAGATAAGCCTGATAATCAAAACCATTGAAATTACGTTGACCTGCTGGTTGGCAAACTTCTGCATCTACCTCTAACTGCACCAAGTCCGTAAGCTCATGAAAGTAGGTTTGTTCTTCCTGACTTGCAACTTTATAGAAAACCTGAAAAACTTGACCTTCAGCCCGACCACGAAAAGATAGACTGTCTCCGTTGACATCAATGGTATCAGGAATAACCTGCACAGTTGTCACTTGCTCTGGAGCCCATTGATTTGTCCGCTCCCATTGTATCTTCTGACATCCGAAGAAGAGACCACATAAGGCTAGAAGCGGTAGCGTTTTGATGAAGACCACCTTTCCTTGCCGAAGCCTAAAGACTGCTAGTAACAGACTCAGCAGGCTCATTGTCAAAAGGGAAAAAGAGTGAACGGCAAAGTAGGCTAACACCGCCAAAACTGCAAAGTGAATGGGCTGACAGGGGAGTCTAATCAACCGTGACATATGGTCGGATACTTTCCATCGTTTTATCACCAATTCCTGAAACATTATTGAGATCATCAACCGATTTGAAACCACCATTGGCTTCACGGTAAGCAATGATATCCGCCGCTCTCTTTGCACCTATACCTGAAATGGTTTGTAAATCTGCCTCGGTGGCAGTATTTAAATTGACCAAAGAAGATTGGCTCTCCTCTTGAGTTTGAGTAGCTACAACACTTGAATTTGGTGCTGTTATTACTGAAACATCCTCATCCTTGTGTGCGACGTAAATAATCTCTTCATCTGCCAATTTTTGAGCTAAATTGACTGATTTTTGATTTGCTTCTGCTGTAAAACCACCAGCCGCAACAATCGCATCATTGACGCGACTCTCGAACTTAAGTGTGTAAAGTCCAGGTCTCTCTACTTCTCCTTTAACATCTACCACAACCAGTTGGATTTCTTGTTCAGTATCTCTTGTTTTGCTTTCTGTACTGGATTCTTCAACCTCTTCTGGAACACTACTTGCTTGGTTGTCCTGTGAAAATGCTGCCAAACCCGTTTGATCTGCAGGCTGAGAAGGCTGGTTGAGCAATAGAACACTCACAACCACTACTGTCATCATACTTGCAATTACACAAAACCACTTATGTTCCTTTACTATGTTTAACATTTCTTCCATAAATTTACCTCCATCCTTTTATTCGAAAATAAAAAAGAAAAACCCGCAGAAACGAGTTTTTCAATTCATTTTTTTAATTCTACCGATGGATTCCAAAAGAAGCTTGCTATGTAACTAAAAACATAGGTTAATCCTAAAATAATTGCTACTAGGATAAGGATAGGGAGACGGTAAATATAAGTTAATATATTTGGTTTTTTCTTAGTTTGGAAGGATGCTGCGTAATCATTCAAACGTTTAAATTCAGTTTCGATTCGATGAGTTACTTCAGCCGTCCCTGCATCATCCAAGCGCTTGATGTCTGAAACATCGATAGGATTTCCAAAAGCCACATCGATTCGCTCACCAGCCAAGAGCCCCTTGATGCTCATCGGTCCCACATAGGTTGCAGGCATGAGTTTAACCTTGGCTGACTTGGCAATGACCGCTACACCACCTTTTAGTTCTGAAGAATGACGACTTCCAGAAGGAAACATGACCAAAGAACGATTGCTTTTTTTCAACATGTTGACAGGGTATTTAATAGCTGCCATCCCAGGATTTTCACGATCAATTGGGAAGGCTCCACATTTGCGAATCCACCAGCCAAAACCGCGATCCTTGAAAAGTTCTTTTTTAGCCATAAAAATAAACTGTTTTGGCGCAGCAGCAAATCCTAAAAAAACAGGATCCCAGAAGGTCTTATGTGGAGCGATTAAAATATAATTCTCCTCTTGTGGCAATATTTTTTCTTTATCATGATAATGGATATTTCCATTAATTGCCCAAAGTAAAAAAGATAGTAAGGTACGTAAATAGGCGTAAAACATAGTCATCTCCTTTTCAGTCCTTACATTATACCATATTTTATCTCCGAAAAAAATCTGAAGTTCTGTTCTTACAATATGCTATAATTATCATATGCATAAAATAGAATTACAAGATGGGGAGCGGATTGACCAGCTCTTCTCAACAGATGTTCAAATTATTCAAAATCGGGAAGTTTTTAGTTATTCAGTTGATAGCGTCCTCCTATCGCGTTTTCCGAAAATGCCAGCTAAAAAAGGATTGATTGTCGACCTTTGTAGCGGAAATGGGGCGGTGGGCCTCTTTGCCTCCACACGTACAAAGGCTCAGATTGTCCAGGTTGAATTACAGGAACGCTTAGCGGACATGAATCGGCGATCCATCGAACTCAATGGTTTAGAGGAACAGTTAACAGTGATTAACGACGATTTGGCAAACTTACCTCAATATGATTTACGATCAAAAGTTGATTTAATGCTCTGCAATCCTCCTTACTTTAAAGTAGATGAATCTTCTAACCTCAATAAAAGCGAGCATTACCTTTTAGCCAGACACGAGATTGCGACCAACCTTGACAATATTTGCCAGGTAGCACAACAAGTACTCAAATCCAATGGTCGCTTGGCCATGGTCCATAGACCAGATCGATTTTTGGATATTTTAGATAAGTTACGTATCTACAAACTGGCTCCAAAACGCATCCAGTTTGTCTATCCCAAGGCCAGTAAGGAAGCGAATATGTTACTGATTGAGGCTATCAAAGATGGTTCTGTAGATGGATTACATATCCTGCCACCTCTGGTTGTTCACGAGGAAAACGGCGACTATACTCCTGCTATTCATGAGATTTATTATGGAAAATAAAGCCTATTTTTATGTTTTAGAATGTGCTGATGATAGCCTCTATACCGGTTATACAACAAATGTGGAAAAAAGACTCGCTACTCACAATCGTGGAAAAGGTGCTAAATATACACGTGGTCGTTTGCCTGTCAAACTACTCTATCAAGAAGTTTTTGCCAGTAAGCAGGAAGCCATGTCTGCCGAAGCCTTGTTTAAAAGACGTAGCCGGCAGAGCAAGTTAAATTATATTGCAGAAATGCAAAAAAAGCCATGCTCCAAATGAAGCGTGGCTATTTTTTATTAGAAATGTAGTAAAATATTATCAATTTTCCCCATAGCTTCTTCAAATATCGCTTGAGCCTGACTTGGATCAGCTGATTGTCCTTCGATGAAGACTTGCTGAATGTCTTTAAAGCCCAAAAACTCAAAGATAGACTTGATGTACTGGGCAGCTGGATCTTGACCTGCATAAACACCACCATTGGACTGGATGTGCAGGAGCTTTTTGTCCTTGATCAATCCGATAGAGCCTTCTGGGCCATACTTAAAGGTCAGGCCTGCTACATTAATTGTATTTATCCATGAAACAAGCTGACTTGGTACATTGAGGTTCCAAAGGGGATTGACGACCACAATCTTATCCGCCGACAAAAACTGCTGAGTAAAAGCATTGTACCGTTCCAACCGCTCGGCTTGTTCAGATGCAATCTCCTCCCCCTTCTTTGCAGCTGCCATCGCTTCCAACAAAGGTTTATCTAGGGTAGGAATCTGGTCTTCAAAAACATCTACTATTTCAATCCGATCTTCTGGATGCAAACTGGCGAATCGAGTTTCAAATTCTTCCAATGCCCTCAAAGCATAGGACTTTTGTGAGTCAAGGGGGTGGGCCTTTACAATTAATACAGTTGCCATTGTTCATCTCCTTTGTTACTAATTATTGATAAATATATTCTACTCTTTTTAATTTGAAATTCAAATCATCTGCTCAAAGCAGAGGCTGGTCAACCAGCCTCTGCTTTTCTTGTTTGTTTCTTATTTTAAATAAGTATAAGCAACACAGCCTAAACTATCAACAGCCGTAAAACCGAGTGCTTCATAGAATGACCTTGTTTTCTCAGCATTATCCGTCAAAAGATGAAGCTGATAAATACCTGGAAAGTGTGAAATGGCTTGCTCTAAAAGATTTCGACCAATTCCCTGACGCTGATAGGCGGGGAGGACCAAAATATCCTAAATGAAGATGATAGAATAACCATCACCAACTGCCCGCAAAAGACCAACTAGACGGTCACAGTCAACGGCACAAGAACGAGCAGAATATGTTCCAAGGCCTTCTCTAGCATTTCTGGATGGCTACTATAGCCTGTCCAACCCACAGAAGCATAGAGGTCTAGGACAGCTTGAAAATCGAGTTGAGGATTTTGTTTGTAAGTAATCATGATGTTCTCCTTTGTATTGTTTTTTAGAATACAAAGGCTTTGTCCATTGTTAAAACACCCATGGTCTTACCTCCTGTTTGCTACTTCTAGTATAACAAAAACCGCTCCAATTATGAAGCGGTTTTATAATGACGATACGCATAATAGAGGCTAAGACTTAAAGTAGAAACACCAAAGAAAATCAGCACAATAATAGATACGGATGGAGAGCCTAACAAGCTAACTAGCAACAATAATCCACCAATAATGAAGAGATAGCCTGACTGCTTTCTTCCCTTTCGTTCTATTTCATTGGTCTTGCTATCCAATTCCTCCTTGGGTAAATAATTCCCTATTACCATATAGCCGATAGCCAGCAGTCCAATGACAAGCCTACGGTAATCCAATTCTCCGCCTAAATTATACCAGAGTAAAGAAACTTGAATGATGAGAGCCAGTAGCGGAAAAAGCCATTTGACTACTCGAATGACTGGTATTCTCCCTATCCCTTTCACATCATAAAGTACACAAATGAATAGGTGAACACAAAAGAATAGTAGCGGTGTCAAAATCATCATATACTTGGCCATAGAGCCATTTGGCTCACCATTTACCCCAAAATGAGTTACCATGGTATCTGGCAATGCTTTATAGTAACAAATCGTCAATACAGCTATTAGTAGAAATATACTAGAAGTTGCTAATAAGGTTTTTATGTCAATTTTCTTCATCTTTTTGCCCTCCAAAACTTGCAATCCAAACCAAGACTTCTTCAAAGACCGTATAGTTTAGACGATAATAAATAAAATTTTTCTGCTTTTCCTCCAAAATTAATCCAGCTTTTTTCAAAGTGGATAAATGATGAGAAACTGTTGCTCCAGTTAATTGAAATTGTTCTACAATTTCCCCAGCAGACTTCGGCCCCGACTTAAGACTATCTAGAATTTGCCTACGAATAGGAGCAGAAATTGCCTTCAAGGTTTCAGACAATCCCATAATATGCCTCCTTGTCCATCTATTTAGAAACATTTCTAAATAGAATTATACTCTATTTTTATTGTTTGTCAAGAACTATTGTAACCGCCCAATAACAAGGTATATTGAAAAAGGATCCAAAGTCCTGTCGACTCTGGAACCTTTTTCTATTTACAT
>NZ_JBMVJB010000014.1:0-55003 GCF_049893425.1 Streptococcus sp. VTCC 12886
CCCCGAGCTAGAATAGCGAGGGTTATAATAAGAACAAGTCTGGAAATAACCAGACTTGTTTTTCGCAGTACAGTGTATTAATTTATCCCCGAGTTAGTGTAACGAGGGTTATAGTTAAAACAAGTCCGAAAATATTCGGACTTGTTTTACAATGTCTGGGAGACTGTTTTATCCCCGAGCTAGCCTAGCGAGGGTTATAATATGGTTCTCTTGGTTTTTCCTAGGGAGTTTTCTTTGCCTTGAAATTGATAAAATGATATTCTAAAAAGACTGATCAACTTAAGTATTCTCATGTTGAAAAGTGATGGAGAATGGGATGATAGAGTGGATATTTTTTGATTTGGGTTCGACGCTTTTAGATGAAGAGGCTGCTTATGGTTATTATATAGACAAGTGTGTGAAGAAGTTATAGTCTCTGGATATAGAGGTTTCATCAGATTCTTATAAAAAGAAAATGGTGGAGTATGCTCATAAGTCGCTGGACCCAATTCGTGCAACTTGGCAATATTTTGCATCGACCGAGCCACGTCCTCTATGGACAAATGAGGGTGTGAGCCTGTATCCTGAAACAATAGATGCTCTAGAGAAGTTATCACAAAACTATCAATTGGGGATAATTGCAAATCAATCTGCTACAGTAAAGGCTTTGTTGGAGGAATGGGGAATTGAGTCTTACTTTCAACTTATTATCCTCTCTGAAGAAGTTGGACTATCTAAGCCAGATTCGACTATTTTCAAACTTGCATTGCAAAAAGCAAACACCACAGCAAATAGAATTGTCTATGTTGGGGATAGGTACGATAATGACATTGTACCAGCTAAATCGCTGGGTATGAGGGCTGTTCGCATATTGACAGGAATGGGAAGATTTGCTGTTGAGGATATGGAGTGGAAGAGTGACTGGCAGCTGCATTCAATGCAAGAACTTACGACTATTTTCAAAGAAAAAAGAAAACTAGACTGCACATTCTCAGCCTAGTTTTTACATGTATTAGAACAAGCCTTTAACTTTATCTAAAAGACCGTTAACACCTTCCGAACCTGATAACAAGCCTTTTGCTTGTTCCAGATATTCACCGAATTGGTCTTTATTGTCTTCGATAAATTGTTTTGCACCTTCAAAATCTTTGTTTGCGATTAATTCTTTTACTTGGTTGAAAAGATCAACTGGATTCATGTTGAATGCACCTCCTATGGAACTATTAAACCAAAATGGTCTCAATTTCACAATTAATATGTCTAATTAAAATGTGACGCAAACAGCTTCAGGAACGTAGAAATCATGATATAGTTCTGTTAAACGACCGCTCTCTTTATCTCTCGCAAAGACTGTCGCATTGTCAGAATCTTGATGAACGACAATTAAGTGATTTTCATCAGGACTAAGTGTGAAGTCACGAGGAGTTTTACCATTAGTCGGAACGATTTCAACCAACTCTAAGCTAGCGTCGCCGAGGGTTTTGTATACTGCGATAGAGTCGTTCCCACGGTTTGAACCATAGACAAATTGACCATCTTTCGTGATACGAATAGCAGCAGTACCATTGAAACCAGTATGGTCCTCTGGAAGAGTTGAGATGGTTTGCATCAGTTCAAATTGACCCCAGCCATCATAGATGAGTACTTCAATAGTAGAGTTCAGTTCACAGATGAGGTAGGCAATTTTTGCAGTTGGATGGAAAACGATATGGCGTGGTCCGCTACCCGGTGTAGCTTGATAAGTTGCTACTTTTTCTAATTTTCCTTGATTGTCCACTTTATATGTAACCACTTGGTCACATCCCAAATCACAGGCCACTAGAAATTTATCTGGTGTTAAATCAGAGAAATGAACGTGAGCAGAAGCTTGGTTTTCATGTGGACCAGAGCCCTCGTGCTGAGCAATATCTGCAAGTTCAAGAGAACCATCTGTCAAACGCTTGTAGACCAGCAATTGCCCTTTGTGGTAATTTGAACCAAAGACCAGGTCTTTTTCTTCATCAACGGAAACATAGCAAAGTGGTGCACCTTCAGCTACCACATGATTTAGTGGAGTAAAGTCAGCAGAAAAGGCCGCGATACCACCTTGGCCATTTTCAGACCCTACTGAGTAGAGATGACCAGCTTGGTCAAAAGCTAGATACGTGGGATTTGGTTCTTCCGCAACCAATTCTAAATTGCTAAGTTGTCCTGTTTCAGAGTCAAAATTTGCTTTATAAATTCCTTTTGATTCGCGTTTGGTATAGGTACCGAAATAGATTGTCATGGGCTTCTCCTTTTGGAAATGATTGATAAAATTATACCACTTTTTTCTGATAAAATCGCATAAATTCTGTAGTTGATAATGACAAAATTCTTTTCTACATGATACAATAGTAAAAAAAGAATAGGGGTGGGCAAGTTGGAAGATAAAGATCAAAAATTTAATCTGAGCTGGTTTTTTCGTTGGTTTCTAAATAATCAGGGTGTCACTATATTGTTAATCACTTTACTGTCTTTCTTAACAATCCTTGTATTTAGTAAAATTAGCTTTTTATTCAAACCTGTTGGAAGTTTTTTGGAAATAGTTCTTTTACCAATGATTTTAACTGGTCTTTTGTATTACCTGCTAAATCCAATGGTTGACTGGATGGAGAGACACAAGGTTTCTCGAACAGTTGGTATTTCAATTTTATTCGTTCTTATTGTCTTACTAATTGTTTGGGGGCTAGCTGTTGCAATTCCAAGTATCCAAGAGCAAGCAAGCTCTTTTGTTCAAAATCTACCATCCAATATTCAAAAAATTGAAAGTCGGATTACAGGATTGTTAGAAGACGAGCGATTTGAACAATTTAGACCAACCGCATTGGAAATGCTTGACAAAGTTAATGACCAGATAATCACTTTTGTGCAGAAATTTTCTTCCAGTGCTGTTAACTGGGCAAGTAATTTGATTTCGACTGCATCTCAGATTGTTGTTGCTGTTCTTATCATGCCTTTTATACTCTTTTACCTTTTACGGGATGGACAA
Source organism: Streptococcus sp. VTCC 12886 (assembly GCF_049893425.1). NCBI lineage: Bacteria > Bacillati > Bacillota > Bacilli > Lactobacillales > Streptococcaceae > Streptococcus > Streptococcus sp. VTCC 12886. The sequence goes on from NZ_JBMVJB010000014.1 coordinate 2,990, forward strand.
TACTTGAATAAACATATTACCCAATATTTACCGACTAAGTGGAGGGTGCCTATTGGAACTGTTTTGTCAGATGTGAACAGTCAGTTATCAAATTATGTTCGTGGTCAGGTAACTGTTGCAGTAATTGTAGCATTTATGTTCTCTATTTTATTTTCAATTATTGGTCTAAACTATTCTGTGACTTTAGGAGTGATGGCCGGATTTTTAAATTTGATTCCCTACCTAGGTTCATTTTTGGCAATGATTCCAGCAGTGATTTTGGGGTTAATTGCTGGTCCATTTATGTTGCTAAAAGTATTGATTGTTTTTATGATAGAACAAACCATTGAAGGTCGTTTTGTAACACCTTTGATAATAGGTAGCTCGCTCAATATTCATCCAATTACGATCTTGTTTGTACTCCTGGCTGCAGGCCAAATGTATGGTGTACTTGGGGTGCTTTTAGGGATTCCAATTTATGCTTCTATCAAAGTTTTGGTGAAAGCAATTTTTGAATGGTACAAAGAAAATAGTGCTTTATATTATGAGGAATCTAATGAGGTAAAGAATGAACAATAGTGAAAAAATGGTGGCTTGTATCAGTCAGCAGGATTTAGAGAAAGCCAATAAGTATTTTAAACGAGCATTGGCTGAAGATGATGTTGAGACTTTATTGTCTCTAGCGGAATATTTGGAGGGAATTGGTTTTTTCCCACAGGCTAGTCAAATCTATGCTCAAGTGAAAGATGATTTTCCTGAAGTAGGCCTGAATTTGGCTCAAATTGCCTTTGAAGACGGTTTGGTCGAAGAAGCCTTTGCCTATTTGGAGGAAATTCCAGTGGATAGTCCTGTTTATGTGGAGGCTTTGTTGGTCAAGGCTGATTTATATCAAGCTGAGGGATTATCTGATGTTGCGCGTGAAAAAATGTTGGAAGCAAGTTACTTGTCCGATGAGCCGATTATTCTTTTTGGATTGGCTGAATTGGATATGGAATTGGAATTGTTTGACGAGGCCATTTCTTATTATGCACAGCTAGACAATCGTGACATCTATGAACTAACTGGAGTTTCTACCTATCAGCGAATTGGTATTGCCTATGCCAGTTTAGGGAAATTTGAAGCGGCCATTGAATTTTTGGAAAAAGCTGTTGAGTTGGAATATGATGACCAGACTGTTTTTGAATTGGCTGCTCTGCTATTTGAAAGTGAAGAATACCAGAAGGCAAATCTCTACTTTAAGCAACTGGATACGATTAATCCTGATTTTGATGGCTACGAGTATGCCTATGCTCAGTCACTTCATGCCGAGCATAAGATTGATGAAGCCTTGGCTATGACGGAAAAAGGCCTGGCAAAAAATGATTTTGATGCCAATCTCTTACTTCAAGCTTCTCAGTATGCCTATGAATTACATGATGAGGAAAGAGCAGAAGACTATCTGCTCCGAGCAAAAGAGGTGGCTGAAGATGGGAATGAGCTCGCTTTGCGCTTGTCTAATTTGTATCTTGAGCAGGAACGATTTCAAGAGGTTGTGGCTTTATTTGATGAAGAGGTTGAGAATGTCTTGGCTCGATGGAATATTGCAAAAGCCTACCAGGCATTGGAGCAAGAAGATGCGGCTATTCAATTGTATGATGAATTGGCACTTGATCTAGTTGAAAACCCAGAATTTTTGGCTGATTATATAGAAGTGTTGCGCCAACTTGGTCGTTTGGATGAGGCAAAAGAGCAAGCTAGTCGTTATATCCAATTGGTTCCGGATGATTTGGCCATGCAAGAATTTTTGAATGAAGAGTAGGTTATGCAAGTAAATCGATTATTTCAATATAACACCTTAGGTGCCTTGATGGCGGGGCTCTATGGCGGTTCTTTAACGGTTGGTGAATTGTTGGAACATGGTGATTTGGGGTTGGGAACCCTGGATTCCATTGATGGAGAGCTGATTATTTTAGATGGAAAGGCCTATCAGGCCAAAGGAGCAGGGGAAAAACCAGAAGTGGTTGAAGTTCCTGCTGATATGAAAGTTCCCTATGCGGCTGTTATTTTTCACGAAGCAGAAGTTATTTTCAAACAACGCTTTGAAATGACTAGCGATGAATTGCATCAGCGGATTGAGTCATATTATGATGGTGAAAATCTTTTTCGTTCCATCAAAATAAGAGGGACGTTTTCGCATATGCACGTGCGCATGATTCCAAAATCGGCTTCTGATGTCCGTTTTGCGGAAGTGGCAAGTCGCCAGCCTGAGTATACCGCTGAGAAAATTTCAGGCACCATTGTTGGTATTTGGACACCAGAAATTTTTCACGGGGTCAGTGTGGCTGGCTATCATTTGCATTTTATTTCGGATGATTTGGCCTTCGGTGGTCATGTTATGGACTATGTTATCTCAGAAGGAATGGTTGAAGTGGGGCCAGTAGATCAACTAGACCAACGTTTCCCTGTTCAAGACCGCCAGTATCTTTTCGCTAAGTTCAACGCTAAGGAAGTCAGAGAAGATATTGATAAAGCAGAATAGATCTAGCAATCGAGCCTAAAAAGAGAGAAGTTTCTTATTGGAACTACTCTCTTTTTTATATTTTCTTGCAATTTTACAAAAACTTTACAAAAAATAGGCAATATATTTGATAAAGAACTTGTAAAATGTATTCATAAAGAAAAGGAGTTATCTATGAAACACACATTTCGTTTTGCAAAAATTGCTGCAGTAGGTTTGGCTAGTTTGGGTCTTCTTGCTGCTTGTGGACAATCTTCAACTGATACATCTGATCAACCAATCACGGTAGTTTCGCGTGAAGAAGGTTCAGGAACTCGCGGTGCCTTTATTGAATTGTTTGGAGTAGAAACCAAGGACGCAAATGGTGAAAAAGTTGATAACACAACAAATCAAGCTATTGTAACAAATTCAACAGCTGTTATGTTGCAAACTGTAGCTGGGGACAATACTGCAATTGGTTATGTTTCACTCGGTGCCTTGGATGGAAATAGTAAAACACTTGAGATTGATGGCGTTGCTGCAAGTGTTGATACCATCAAATCTGGTGAATACAAAATTGCCCGTCCTTTCAATATTGTTACACAGGCAAGTGTCTCAGAAACAGCTCAAGACTTTATCAATTTCATTTTAAGTACAGAAGGTCAAGCAGTAGTCGAGAAAGCTGGCTATATTCCAGTTGATGCAAAAGGATCCTACCAAGCAAGTGTTACTTCTGGTAAGGTAACAGTTTCAGGTTCAAGTTCAGTCAACCCAGTGATGGAAAAACTGAAAGAAGCATATCAAAAAGTTAATGCTGGTGTAACTGTTGAAGTTCAGCAAAGTGATTCATCGACAGGTGTTACAAACGCTATCGAAGGTAGTGCAGACATCGGTATGGCTTCACGTGAATTAAAAGATTCTGAAACATCAGCTGGTGTATCAGCAACAGCGATTGCTATCGATGGTATTGCAGTGATTGTGAACAAGGATAATCCAATTAATGGATTAACAAGTCAAGAAGTACAGGACATCTTTACTGGTAAAAAAACTAAGTGGTCAGACTTTACTTCAAACTAAGGGGAGTTTCATGCGTCAATTCAGAGAAACCGGTATGCAAGCAGTCTTTTTTCTAGCTGCCTGCATTTCCGTTTTATCAGTTATTTTTATTTGTGCCTTTCTATTTTCAGCAGGTTTACCAGCTATTCAAGAAATTGGATGGGGCAATTTTCTATTTGGTCTAGAGTGGAGACCTTCTAATCAAATTTTTGGTATTTTGCCAATGATTATTGGGTCTGTTTATGTTACTTTTGGTGCCTTACTGATTGGGGTTCCAATTGGTATCTTAACAGCACTCTTTCTTGCTTTCTTTTGTAAGGAAAAATGGTACCCCATTTTTAAACGAGCAGTTAGCTTGATGGCAGGAATTCCCTCAGTTGTATATGGATTCTTCGGTTTGGTAGTCTTAGTGCCATTTGTTCGGAATAATGTTGGTGGGCATGGTATGGGAGTGTTGACGGCATCAATTCTCTTGGGAATCATGATTTTGCCAACAATTATCAGTGTATCCGAAGCATCGCTACGTGCTGTTCCAGAATCTTATTATCAAGGTGGGCTTGCTTTAGGTGCATCGCATGAACAGAGTATTTTTTTCGTCGTTCTACCAGCAGCACGTAGAGGTATTTTAGCCAGTGTCATTTTAGGTTTAGGTCGTGCTATGGGGGAAACAATGGCTGTCATTATGGTAGCCGGTAACCAAGCGTTGATTCCAACTTCCATTACATCAGGTGTACGGACATTAACAACAAACATTGTAATGGAAATGGGATATTCAACTGATTTACATCGTGAAGCCTTGATTGGTACAGCAGTCATCTTGTTTGTATTTATTTTAATCATCAACTTGGCTTTCTATCTCTTATATAAAAAGGAGGACTAAGTAGTGTCATTTTTTAAGAAACAAGATAGTGATGACCGCTTGTCGCTCTTTTTGAGACTGGTAGTCTATCTATCTGCTAGCCTTGCAGGATTAGCAACCGTATTTATTGTGGGCTATATTTTACTGAAAGGGATTCCTTTTCTTAGACCAGAATTATTTTCCTGGACCTATAATAGTGAAAATGTTTCAATGTTACCAGCCTTACTAAATACGATTTTGATGGCTATTTTAGCCTTGTTGATTGCCCTACCAATTGGTATCGGTGCTTCTGTTTACCTAACGGAATATGCTAAGTCAGGTAATCCACTTGTCACAGTTGTTCGGCTGGCAACAGAAACCTTATCCGGAATCCCCTCTGTTATTTATGGATTGTTTGGAGCGCTCTTCTTTGTAAAATTTTTAAATCTAGGCTTATCGATTATTGCTGGTGCAGCGACGTTAAGTATTATGATTTTACCTTTGATAATGCGTACAACAGAAGAAGCTTTATTATCAGTTGAAGATGGGTATCGTGAAGGTAGTTTCGCACTCGGAGCTGGAAAGTTACGTACAATTTTTCAAGTTGTTCTACCATCAGCCTTGCCTGGTATCTTTTCAGGTGTTGTTTTGGCTTTGGGGCGTGTGATTGGTGAGTCTGCAGCTCTTATCTTCACTGCAGGCACAGTGGCGGAGGTTGCCAAGAGTTTAACAAGTTCAGGACGAACATTGGCTGTACATATGTACTTGATTTCTGGCGAAGGTATTTATGTTAATCAAACCTACGCTACAGCAGTTATTCTCTTGATTCTCGTTATCGTGATGAACCTTTTATCCGAATGGATTGCAAATAAATTAGGAAGAAATAAGCATGAGTAAATTTAGCATTCAGGACTTTGATCTGTACTATGGAGAATTTCAAGCCTTGAAAAATATCAACTTGGATATTCCAAGTAATCAAATCACTGCCTTTATTGGCCCATCTGGTTGTGGTAAGTCAACCCTCTTGAAAAGCCTGAACCGGATGAACGATTTAGTGAAAAATTGCCGTATCACTGGTAAAGTATTATTGGACCAGAAAGATATTTATACGGACATGAAAACAACAGTACTTCGTAAAAAAGTAGGAATGGTTTTCCAGAAACCAAATCCTTTCCCGATGAGCATTTATGATAACGTGGCTTACGGTCCTCGAACTCACGGAATTCACAATAAATTAGAGTTGGATAAAATTGTTGAAAAATCATTGCGTCAAGCAGCTATCTGGGATGAGGTAAAAGATCGTCTTAATAAGTCGGCTTTAGGTTTGTCTGGTGGCCAGCAGCAACGTCTCTGCATTGCGCGTGCGCTTGCTACTGAGCCAGAAGTTTTGTTGATGGATGAACCAACAAGTGCTCTTGACCCAATTTCCACAGCTAAAATTGAGGAATTGGTGCTGGAATTAAAAAAAGATTATACCATTATCATGGTGACACACAACATGCAGCAGGCTTTGAGGGTTTCAGACCAAACAGCTTTCTTCTTGTTGGGAGAAGTTGTGGAATGCAATAAAACCAGCACTCTCTTCAGTATGCCTGAAGATCCACGTACAGAAGATTACATTACAGGGAGGTTTGGATAATGCGGTCACGATTCGAAAGTCAGTTAGAAGATTTGCAAAAAGATATGGTCTTTATGGGGGCCCTCTGCGAAGAGATTATCAATCGTTCACTCGAAGGGCTCAATGGTCCTGAAAGTCTCGATCAAGAGCGTATTCAACAAACCTACCTGCAAATTGAGGAGTTAGAGCGAGATATCGAAGCACGCTGTATCAAATTGCTCTTGCGCCAACAGCCAGTTGCTAGAGACCTACGAACTGTTTCCTCAGCCCTAAAAATGGTGTATGATATGAAACGAATAGGAGCTCAATCCTCTGAAATTGCGGATTTAATCAGCCGTAACACGATTGATTTGGTGGATGAAATTCCTTTGGTTAAAAAAATGGCAGAGCAGGTTACCCAGATGGTTGTTGGTAGTTTGGATGCCTTTGTAAAGGAAAGTGATCGTTTAGCACATGAAGTGATTGAAAAAGACGATACAGTTGACCAATATTTTGGTACAATAAAAGAGAAACTAGCCAATTATTTAGGGAACCATTCTGCAAATGGGGACCAGGCCATTGACTTGTTGATGATTGCTAAGTATCTAGAACGCATTGGAGATCACGCTGTAAATATTGCTAAATGGGTTCATTACGCTATCACAGGTCAATTAGAAGGGTAAAATAAATGATCTACTGTGTTGAAGATGATGATGCCATTCGTGAATTAATGATCTATAGCCTCAAGACCGCTGGTTTTGAGGCTAGAGGTTTTGCTGACGCTGAAGCCTTTTGGCCAGTCATTGAACAAGAATTACCAGACTTGGTTTTATTAGATGTAATGATGCCAGGACAGGATGGAATTTCCATTTTACAGCAACTAAGAAGTCAGTCCTACACACGCGATCTCCCTGTTGTGATGGCAACGGCTAGAGGAACGGAAATCGACAAGGTTCAAAGTCTGGATCTTGGTGCTGATGATTACCTGGTCAAACCCTTTGGAATGATGGAAATGATTTCACGTATTAAGGCTGTTTTACGGAGAAGTCAGCGAAATCAACCATTGGATCTTTGTTACTTTGGCGATATTCAGATGGATGTAGAGCGACATAAAGTATCGGTTAGAAAACGGAAAGTTGAACTGACATTGAAGGAGTTTGAATTGCTCCATATGCTCCTAAAAGCACCCCAGAAAGTATTTAGTCGTCAAGAATTATTGGACAGGGTTTGGGGACAGGACTTTCTCGGTGAAACCCGTACAGTTGATGTGCATGTTGGAACCTTACGTCAGAAACTGGGGAGTGCAGGTGGTTACATAAAGACTGTTAGAGGTGTTGGTTACCAACTGGAGGAAGAGGATGACTAAGAAAATTTTTCGAACAGTTTTGCTGTCTTCGATGTCCATCTCCTTAGGTACCATTATCCTTATCTTAGGCTATTTATATCACTACTTTACAAATTCACAGTTAGATCAATTAAGGCTCCAAACTAGTCTCATTGCACAAGCAGTTGAGGAGGATGGACAGACCTATCTGGATCAAATTGATTTGCAAGATTTGCGTGTTACCTGGATTGCACATGATGGTCAAGTGCTCTATGATTCCGAAAAAGATGTCAAACAATTACACAACCACAGTAATCGTGAAGAAGTGGTGGAAGCACTCGAAACTGGTTATGGTGAGAGTATTCGACAATCAGCCACTTTAACCCAGCGATTGCTCTATACTTCTCAACGCTTAAATGATGGTACAGTGATTCGCTTAGCTATCGCACAGAAAACGATTGTTGTTTTATTATGGAATTTAGCACCATGGGTTAGTCTACTATTTTTGATTTCTGTTTTTGCAGCAATCCTCCTAGCAAGAATAACCTCAAAAAAATTACTTGCACCTTTAGAAGCAATAGATTTGGATAAACCATTAGACAATGAAGTCTATGCGGAACTCCACCCTTTGCTGAAGCGTCTGGATTACCATCAATCACAACTTGCTGAAAAAGAAACCTTATTGCAACAAAAGCAAGATGAGTTTGACACAATTATCTCCAAGATAAAAGAAGGAATGGTTATTGTGGATGCCAAGGGGCATTTGGTTAGTTACAATGGAGCAGCCAGCCAACTACTAGATTTTCAATCTGATGATTTTGGCCAATCCTTGCCTTTCTTTCAACGGAATCTTGGCCTGAAAAGTCTGATGGATACTGTTTTGAATGGGCAAAAAGTGGAGTCCATTTGTGAAATAAAAGATAGTCAGTACAAGGTTATTGCTAGACCTATTTGGACAGACAAACTCCAATCCGGAGCAGTTTTTCTATTTTTTGATGTGACAGAACAATATCATCTTGATAAGTTACGGAGAGAATTCACAGCAACAGTATCACACGAACTGCGGACGCCTTTACATATTTTATCAGGCTATTCTGAAATTCTCAGGGCCAATGTGGTTTCTCCTGAAAATATACAATTATTTTCTGAAAAAATATATCAAGAGTCACAGCGGATGATCCAATTGGTTGAAGATATTCTTCAATTGACGCAACTAGACGAGGGGCGGATAATCAGTAAAGAACCAATCCACTTTAAAGGAGTCATCCAACAGGTGGTTGCTAGTCTACAAGAAAAAGCAGATCAGCGAGGGATCTCAATTCAATTTAATGGGGATGAGGTTGATTTTACAGGCAATCCCGCTCTCTTGCAATCCATTGTGTATAATTTATGTGACAATGCCATCAAATATAATAGAGATGGTGGTCAGGTTACAATTGATCTATATCAAGATCAAGAACACATTAACCTAGAGGTTCGAGATACCGGCATTGGTATTTCGAAAGCTGATCAGGAACGTATTTTTGAACGTTTTTATCGTGTGGATAAAAGTCGTTCAAAACAAGTGGGGGGGACAGGCCTTGGACTTTCAATAGTGAAACATGCCTTACAGGTTCATGGTGCAAGTGTCCAAGTATCTAGTCAACTAGGTCAAGGCACCACAATGACTGTTCACTTTCCAAAAAATGAGTAAAGAAAAGAACCATAAAAATCAATTGATTTTCATGGTTTTTATTTTTTCTTCTGTTGGGGTGACACGGAGGGTTTTCTGACCGCGGTAGGTCACAAAACCTGGCTTGCCACCTGTTGGTTTGTGAAGTTTCTTAGCTTCAATCATATCCACTTGAACCAAGTTAGAATGCCTTGCCTTGGAGAAGTAGGCAGCTAGTTCTGCCGCATCTGTCTTGACTTCGTCACTTGGGTCCAAGTTGTCTGTGATGACCACATGACTGCCTGGAATGTCTTTGGCATGGAACCAGAGTTCGCCCTTTTTAGCTATTTTGAAGGTCAATTCATCATTTTGCAGGTTATTCTTTCCAACCAGAATAATGGTTTTCCCGTCCGTCGCCAAGTAACGCTCAGGTTTCTGACGTTTATGGATTTTCTCACGGTGGCGACGCTTGAGGTAGCCTGTTTCAATCAATTCCTCGCGGATCTCATCAATTTCAGCCAGACTAGCCTGTCCCAGCATGGTGTCAACGGACTCCAGATAGACAATGGTCGCCTTAGTCTCCTCAATCAAGTTGGTTAGGTGCTTGGCCGCTTCCTTGAGTTTCTGGTATTTCTTAAAGTAACGTTGCGCATTCTGGCTAGGAGTAAGTGCTACGTCCAACTCAATTTCCAGCTCCTGGCCCGTATAGTAGTTGTCTAATCGCACGCTCGGCTGGTCGTTGGGTACCTGATGCAGATAGGTGGTCAGGAGCTCACCTTTTTGCCGCACCAACTCCGCTGTCTCCGTATCCGCTAATTCCTGCTCTTGCTTGACCAGCTTCTTGCGATTCTTCTCTAATTCACTGGCCACCCGCTTGATCAGCTCATTGGCCTGTTGGGCCACCCGATCCCGCTCCGCTTTGTCCTGATAGTAGAAGTCCAGCAGACTGCTCAGGCTTTCAAAGTGTGGCTGGTTTTCAGGGCTATTAGCAAATGGCAAAGCAGCATAGGACTTGTCTGTCAGGCTAGGATGTGTAGCCTGGTCAAAAAAGGCACGGAAGTTCTTCAGGCGGTCTGTCTGCAAATGACTGGCCAGTTCAGAAGCCGTATCCCGCCCCAAACCTTGAAAGACCTGTTGGAGATTTTTAGGACTCAGTTCCTGAGTCGATAGGATTTCAAATAATTTCTCGTCAGATACCGTGTAAGGATTGAGAGAATGCTTCTCCGGTGGTCGAATGTAGGTGGAGCCAGGCAAGATAGTTCGGTAGGAATTTTGCGAGAAACCAACGTGCTTGATAGCCTCTATAATCTTCTGTTCAGACTTATCTACCAAGATGATATTGCTATGTTTTCCCATAATTTCTACTATCAAGGTAGCTTGGATATGGTCTCCGATCTCGTCCTTGTTGGATACCGAAAACTCTAAAATCCGATCGTTTTCTAGCTGTTTAATTTCCTCGATAACCGCTCCTTGTAAATACTTCCTTAGAATCATGGTAAAGGTATTAGGCACCTTAGGATTTGTAAATTCTGTTTGAGTAAGTTGGACACGGCCCAAAATGGAATGTGCAGACAGGAGCAATTTATGGCTCTGACGGTTGCTTCGGATGTTCAGAACAATTTCCTGTTCAAAGGGCTGGTTGATTTTCTGAATCCGCCCACCTTCTAAATTGGCCCTTAACTCAGCCGTCATGTGATGTAAAAAAAATCCGTCAAAAGACATGGTTTTCCTCTTTCTAATAGCTATAACTCAGTCTAGTATATCATATTTCATAGATTTTTTGATGAGACTCAGTAGGTAGCCGGAAGAAAAATTTTCAGAAAATTTAATCAAAAGCCTTGACAAAGACTTTTTGATGCCGTATAATTTTTTTAATCAGAAGAAGTAGTAAAGCAGAAGTCTTCAGGGAGCCTGTGGTACTGGGAACAGGTGGCGGAGTTTTATGAAATGGGCTGATGTGTATTTATGTCTATTTTATGACGTCGTTAGTCGGTTTTGCCGTACCACCAGTACTGCCTTCACCCGGCTCCTTAGTCCTAAAATACCCTAAATTCACAAGGATTGTTTGGTGTAACATACTTTGCGTAGACTGTTTTGGCTGAGTACGAGGCAGGTCGACGTAGCTTATACTAGTGGTATATAAAGTTTTCAGCCAAATCAATCACGCAAATGAACTTAAAAAAATGATAGTTCGGTCCGCACACCTTACAGTGCAACTCCTTGTTAGAGGAGATGAGATATGGGAGGATTCTATACAATTCCCATAAGTGAGGTGGCACCGTGTCATTGACGCCCTCGCAGGTTGGTTTTTCCTGCGGGGGCTTTTTCCTTTAGTCATTCAGTTTATCTTTTATTACGTCGACGAATGAGGAAACTTCGTTTCCGTATTTCCAACTTCAAATAATTTCATCATTATTTGAACTCGCTTTGCCGTACTTTAGTACTGCCTGCAGCTCGTTGCCTAGTACTAAAAGCAAACTGAAAGACTATTATCTAAACGAGGTAATCATGATGAAACGATGGCGATGGTGGAATAGTATACTGATGATGTAGGATTTGTTTATTAAAAAGGAGAATTAGACATGATGAAAAATAAGAATTTACTTGCTACAATTATTGCCCTTACTGTGATGGTGGTTGTTGCCTTGTTTTTGACGCAAAAAGAACAGAACAATTCAACGAATAGCACAGAAAAAGTTAAAATTGGGGTTCTCCAATTTGTGACGCATGATTCACTAGACGAAATTTACAAAGGAATCAAAGCAGGACTTGAAGAAGGTGGCTATACAACAACTGAGAATCTCTCCATTGATTTTATGAATGCAGAAGGTGATCAGTCACAGGTTCAAACCATGAGTAAAAAATTGGTGGACAATGGTAATGAGCTATTGATTGGTATTGCGACACCTGCTGCACAGGGATTAGCAAACGCTACGACAGAATTACCTATTATTATGGGGGCTGTAACAGATCCTGTTGGTGCTAACTTGGTAACTGACTTGAAAAATCCTGGTGGAAATATTACAGGAGTATCTGACCAAACACCAGTAGCAGATACAGTTTCTCTCATTAAAGAAATTACACCAGATGCAAAAACAATCGGTGTTCTTTACTCCTCAAACGAAGACAATTCAAAAATTCAAGTTGCTGAATTTAAGGCAGCAGCAGAAGAGGCTGGCTATACAGTTCTTGAATATGCAGTTGCATCAAGCAATGAATTGGCTTCTACTGTAGAGGTGGCAAGCAGCAAGGTAGATGCCCTTTTCACCCCAGTAGATAATACTGTTGCATCTGCATTTTCAACAGTTGTTTCTGTCGCGAATAAAAGCAAAACACCGATTTTCACAAGCGTAGAAGACATGGTCGAAGGCGGTGGTATCGCATCTGTTACCCTCAGTCAATATGACTTGGGTGTCGCAACTGGTAAAATGACTGCAAAAATTCTTGATGGTGCGAATCCAGCGGATACACCTGTACAAATTTTTAATGAAGGAACCGTTGTCGTTAACCAAAAAGTTGCTAAAGAATTAGGAATTACATTGTCTGATGATGTGATCAATCAGGCAAGTAAAGTTATTGAATAAAACAAAGGATAGTTATGATTGTATCAACAGTTTCACAAGCTCTTTTATGGGCTGTACTTGGTTTAGGAATATTCGTCACGTTTAGAATATTGAATTTTCCAGATATGACAACCGAAGGCTCTTTCCCTCTAGGTGGTGCAGTTGCTGTTACCTTGCTCACTCAGGGAGTTCATCCTGTTTTGGCAACTTTGGCAGCTGTTTTGGCAGGGTGCATGGCAGGATTAGTTACGGGCTTGTTATATACCAAGGGGAAAATCCCCACGCTTTTGGCTGGTATATTAGTGATGTCTTCCTGCCACTCTGTTATATTATTCATCATGGGTCGTGCTAATTTGGGCTTGTTGAATACGAATCGTTTACAAGATTTACTTCCTTTTTCTGATCAGGTCAATAGCTTGTTGTTAGGTTTGGGAAGTGTTGCCTTAGTGATTTCAGCTTTGATGTTCTTCCTATATACAAAACTTGGACAAGCTTTTATCGCGACAGGGGACAATCCAGATATGGCGCGTAGTTTTGGTATCTACACCAGCAGAATGGAATTGCTCGGTTTAGTACTTTCAAACGGGATTATTGCTCTTGCTGGAGCCTTAATTGCACAACAGGAAGGCTATGCGGATGTTTCTCGTGGTATTGGTGTCATTGTCGTTGGAATGGCAAGTCTCATCATCGGTGAAGTTCTTTATGGAAATCTAACCATGCTGGAGCGATTATTGGCCATTGCTGTAGGTGCTATCTTTTATCAATTCTTAATTCTCGGTGTTATTTCACTAGGAATCAATACTAGCTACCTTCGTATCTTCTCTGCTATGATTTTGGCAATCTGTCTCATGGTTCCCGAGTTGAAAAACAAAGTGTTGAAAGGAGCTAGTTTGTCAAGATGAAAGCAATTGTAGAATTAAAAAATACTACTAAAGTGGTGACCAATGGATTTAATGAAGAGCGTGTCATCTTAGATAAGGTAAATCTGAGCATCTACCAAGGGGATTTTATTACAATTTTAGGTGGTAATGGAGCTGGAAAGTCAACACTTTTTAATGTCATTGCAGGAACCTTGCCCTTGACCAGTGGTTCGGTTCATATTCTTGGTGAGGATGTAACCAATTGGCCTGCAGAGAAGCGAGCAAAATACTTGGCTCGTGTCTTTCAAGATCCGAAAATGGGAACAGCTCCTCGTATGACGGTGGCTGAAAACCTGCTCATCGCAAAATACCGTGGCGAGGGACGGGGGTTGGTACCACGTAAATTATCTCAACAGATAGAGGAATTTGCTCAACTCTTACCACGAGTTGGAAATGGTTTGGAAAAACATTTGGAAACGCCAGCAGGGCTTTTATCAGGTGGTCAACGTCAGGCATTGAGTCTCTTGATGGCGAGTTTGAAACAACCAGAATTATTGTTATTGGATGAGCATACTGCTGCACTTGACCCCAAAACCAGTCAATCCTTGATGCAGTTAACGGATGAATTGATTGCGACCAAGGGAATGACTGCGCTTATGGTAACTCATCAGATGGAAGATGCGTTGCGTCACGGCAATCGACTGATTGTCATGAAAAATGGACAGATCATTCAGGATCAGACTGCTGAAGAAAAATCTAAGATGAAACTGGAAGATTATTATAAATTGTTTGATTAAGAATCTGTATTCATAGTTCAGTACTTCTAAGTCTAGTAAGTCTAGTTTTAGCAAAAACTATTTCTTAACCCAAAGCCGCATTTCACTTGTGAATACAGGTCCTAAAGTCTGGAGCAATCCAGGCTTTTCTTTTCCTTTGAGTGATCTAAAAAATGAAGTATACTATACTTAAATATAGTCATTTGAATTAGTTTTGATACATCGTCACTTTCGGTTTGCCGTACTCTAGTATTGTCTGCACCTCAGTTCCTTATCTGAAAGCTAATTCATTCGACTATTCATAGAGAGGTGGCGTCATGGAAAACCTTCTTTTTAATAAACTGGCAGAATTAGGAATTGATTACGAGTTTATTGAGCATCCAGCTGCTTTGACCACAGAAGATGCGGACCGCTTTACAAAAGGATTAGAAGGAGTCCGCACCAAGTCTATGTTTCAGACAAACAAAAAGAAAACAGCTTTCTATTTGTTGATCATGGATGACCAGAAACAGTTAGTTATGGAGCACTTTCGTGATTTGGTTGGAGTCAATCGTATTCGGATGGCCTCCAGTAATAGTTTGATGGAAAAGATGTGCTTGACAGCTGGAGTGGCCTCTATTTTTGGTTTGTTGCATAATGTTGAAAAGGATATTCAAGTCTATTTTGACAAAGAAATTTTAGCTCAACCCATACTAACCTTCCATCCAAATGTGAATACCAAAACAATTTTTGTCAAGACTGAGGATGTTTTATGTTTTGTTGAGAAAATTGGTTTTCATGCCCATATCGTTGAATTGCGAGGAAGTATGAAGTAGTTTGTTTTTCAATTTTTGAGAGTATCTATGGATTTGGTTCGCATGGACGTCATCAAATGGTGACAAAAGAGATTTTGTTACAAATTTATTTATAGGAACTTCGTTGATTTTCAGCGGAGTTTTTGTAAATTTTCTTAAAAAAATGTATAATAGAAACGATAGCTATATAGAAATATGGATTTAGAAATAGTTTTGATGATGGATTTTTCAAACTCATTTCATAAAAATTGAAAATTCGGATATAGCAGACTGTAATTCGACTTGGGAATCCCAAGGACCGTTGGTAAGAAAAATAAAATGGACACCTGTGGGATGTCCAAAAGGAGTAAAGATGAGCACAATTAAAATTATGGCTCTTGGTGGTGTTCGGGAAAATGGGAAAAACCTCTATATTACCGAAGTAAATGAGCATATATTTGTTTTGGATGCGGGTGCAAAGTATCCAGAAAATGAACAACTTGGTGTGGATATTGTCGTTCCGAACTTTGAATATTTGGAAGAAAATAAGCACCGTGTAGCAGGAATTTTTTTATCGCATGGGCATGCGGATGCTATTGGGGCGCTGCCATACCTTCTGGAAAAAGTGAAGGTGCCGGTATTTGGTTCGCATTTGACGATTGAATTAGCAAAATTGCTTGTTAAAAATAATAATGCAACGAAAAAATTCAATGATTTTCATGTGATCAATGAGAAGTCTGAAATAGATTTTGGGGATTCGGTTGTTTCTTTCTTTCAAACAACTCACTCCATTCCTGAAAGCTTGGGAGTGGTGATTAAAACGGATCAAGGCAATATTGTATATACAGGTGATTTTAAATTTGACCAGGCGGCAGATAAATTCTACAAGACTGATTTTAGTCGCTTAGCTGAGATTGGTAATGAGGGAGTTTTAGCGCTCTTGTCTGATTCTGCCAATGCAGACAGCAATGAACAGGGTGCAAGTATGCATGAAGCAAGGGAAGAAATTCTTAATACAATTGCCGATTGGGATGGTCGTATCATTGTTGCAGCAGTTGCCAGCAATATTGTCCGTATCCAACAAATTTTTGATGCTGCGGAAAAAACAGGTCGCCGTATTGTCCTAACGGGTCATGACGTGGAGAACATTGTCCGTACAGCAATTCAACTGAAGAAGTTGCATCTTGTCAGTGAAAAACTACTTGTGAAGCCGAAAGACATTGCGAAGTATGAGGACCATGAGCTCATTATTCTTGAAACAGGTCGTATGGGTGAGCCTTTGAATGGCTTGAGAAAAATGGCTATCGGTAGACACAGGTATGTTGAAATCAAAGATGGAGATTTAGTTTATATTGTTACGACTCCAAGTATTTCAAAAGAAGCTATGGTAGCCCGTGTTGAAAACTTAGTGTACAAAGCTGGTGGTGTTGTACAATCCATTGCGAAGAAATTGCGCGTGTCAGGTCACGGGAATTCTAGAGATCTTCAATTGATGATGAATATCATGAAGCCCAAATATCTTTTCCCAATCCAAGGGGAATACCGTCAATTGGAGGCTCATGCAAAAGCTGCTATTGAAATCGGTATGTACCCAGAGAATATTATCATCGTCAAACGCGGTGATGTGATGTCCTTCGAAGATGGAGACTTTGTTCACAATGGTGCCGTACCTTCTGGTGATGTGATGATTGATGGTAATGCAATTGGGGATGTTGGAAATATTGTTCTGCGTGATCGTAAAATTCTCTCTGAAGACGGCATCTTTATTGTAGCAATTACAGTTAATCGTCGTGAAAAGAAAATTATTTCTAAGGCAAAAGTCAATACCCGTGGATTTGTCTATGTCAAGAAGAGTAAAGATATCTTGCGTGAGTCCTCAGAGTTAGTAAATGCAACAGTTGAAAATTACTTTACAAAAGATAGTTTTGACTGGACAGAGTTGAAAACTGCTGTTCGCGATGACCTCACTAAATTCCTATTTGAACAGACTAAACGTCGCCCAGCTATTTTGCCAGTGATTATGGAAGTTAAATGAGATTAATGAATTTGTGAAGAGCCGAGGATAACTCGGGCTCTTTCCAATAAGGAGAAATATATGGCTATTATGAAAATAGAATATCACTCGGAAGTATTGGATATGTCTAGGCAGGTCAATGTCCTTTATCCAGACCGGAATCAGGTTGAAAATCCAGATGATAAAGACATTCCTGTTTTATATCTCCTACATGGAATGGGAGGGAACCATGACTCCTGGCTCAATCGGTCGACAATTGAACGACTGGTTCGCTATACCAATCTCATTGTTGTTATGGTCAATACAGATAAGGGCTGGTATACCAATACTACTTATGGTATGAATTACTATGACGCCTTTGCGATTGAATTGCCTCAGATTTTGAAACGATTCTTCCCAAATATGTCTGATCAGCGCGAAAAGAACTTTATAGCTGGTTTGTCAATGGGTGGTTATGGTGCTTTTAAATTGGCACTGGGGACAAATCGTTTTTCTTATGCAGCATCTTTGTCAGGAGCTCTCCAGTTTGATTTTGACAATCCCGCCTCAGCGTCCTTAGGAAATATGGCCTACTGGCAGGGAGTTTTTGGGGATATTTCTGACACAAAAAATCCAAATAGCTTGCTAGAGATGGTCAAACAATCGGATAAAAAAACAAAGTTCTATGTCTGGTGTGGGGAAGAAGATTTTCTCTTTGATGGCCATCAAAAGGCGATTGTTGCTTTAAAAAAAGCTGGTTTGGATATTGAAGCAAGTGTTGGTCCAGGCAAACACGAATGGTATTATTGGAACCAGCAGATTGAAAAGGTTTTAACCTGGTTACCAATTGATTTTGAATTGGAAGAAAGATTATCTTAGGTTTTAAGAAAAGATTTAGAAAATTTAGCTATACTGAAAACTATTTCTAGGTAGGGGTATAGTTTATGAATGTTATTAAAAGTATTTTTCTGTGGTGTTGGCGAACGATTTGGGGCTTAGTTTGGTTATCAATGGTGGTCATCGTCTGTGGTTTGGGATTGTTGTTCTATTTTCAAAAAGATGTGGCCCCTCAAATGCTTCAAACATTGGCACAAGAAGTTCAATTGATGGTCAATGGACAATCAGAAGTTTCTTTAGAAGAAGGTGTTGATACCATTAAACACCTCACAACTGATACGGTGAATACAGCTCATCATGGCCGTTGGGAAAGTAATACTGCGACCATTTATATCGAAACTCAGAATCCAACGTTTGTTGCTGCCTATCAGACGGCTATTGCAAATTGGAATGCCACGGGTGCCTTCACATTTGTTGTGACGACTGATCCGGGTCAGGCCGATATTATCGCAACTGAGATGAATGATGGAAATACGCAGGCAGCAGGCGAAGCCAGTTCGACAGCGAACTTACTTACGAATTATTATAGTTCAGTAACGGTTCGCTTAAATAGTTATTATTTGTTAAATGAACAATATGGTTATGACATGGACCGGATTGTTCACACAGCTGAACACGAATTGGGACACGCGATTGGTCTAGACCACAAAGAAAATCAAACCTCTGTCATGGAGTCAGCGGGTTCCAATCATGGTATTCAGCAGGCAGACATTGACGCAGTTGTCCAGCTTTATACTACTTATTGACTGATAATTGAATCACAAAATAAATAAATAAAGGAGTCTATCTTAACATGTTTCGCAATTTATTAAAGCGATATCCTGAGCAAGCTCTGCTATTTCTATATAATGCCGGCATTTTTGCATGGCTGAAGACAAGTGGGCAGTCAATTATGAATCAATTGGGTCTATCATCTGACTGGGTGGAAAAAATTCCTGCCCCGGTGCGTGATTTGGCGGGGAACAGCCTTGCTGGAATGGAATCATTATTGAATTCCTCTGCATGGGGATGGTTGATTGTCTCTATGATATTGCTAGTCATCATTCGATTTGTGAAAGGCTTGATTAAGTTTATGATCATGGTCATCATTATTGTTGGTGGTCTTTACCTGCTTTGGCAGAATAAGGAACTACTGAATGGCTTAGGTTAGAAAATGTGAAAATAACGTAAAAAACAGCAACTGAAAAGTCGCTGTTTTTTGCGGAATTTAGAAATAGGATACCGCACTACAATACTAATTTGTGGTACAATATTTTTATGATTATACTAAGCGGAAACAAGATTGAGCGCTCCTTTGCGGGCGAAGTTTTATTTAACAATATCAACATTCAAGTAGATGAACGGGATCGGATTGCCCTTGTCGGAAAAAATGGCGCAGGCAAGTCCACCTTGCTAAAAATCCTCGTCGGAGAAGAAGCAGCAACTAGCGGTGAGATCTCTACCAAACGGAATCTATCCCTTTCTTATCTGGCGCAGGACAGTCGATTCCAGTCGGAAAATACCATTTACGATGAGATGCTCCATGTCTTTGACGACTTGCGGACGACAGAAAAACGTCTACGTGGTATGGAAGAGCAGATGGGCAGTTTGTCTGGTAGTGAACTTGACCAGTTGATGAAGACCTACGATAGCTTGTCAGAAGAATTTCGTCTGGCTGGTGGTTTTAACTATGAGGCAGACATCCGTGCTATTTTGAATGGTTTTAAGTTTGACCAGACCATGTGGGATATGAAAATCTCTGAGCTCTCTGGGGGGCAGAATACTCGTCTTGCACTGGCAAAAATGTTGCTTGAAAGCCCAGAATTATTGGTGCTGGATGAGCCAACCAACCACCTGGACATTGACACGATTGCCTGGCTGGAAAACTACCTAGTGCATTACAAAGGAGCCTTGATTATTGTCAGCCATGACCGCTATTTCTTAGATAAGGTAGCAACTGTCACTCTGGATTTGACCAAGCATTCCTTGGATCGTTATGTGGGGAATTATTCTCAGTTTGTTGAGCTAAAAGAACAGAAGCTGCAGACCGAGTTGCAAAACTATGAGAAACAACAAAAGGAAATTGCCAAGTTAGAAGAATTTGTCCAAAAAAATATCGTTCGAGCTTCGACCACCAAGCGTGCCCAGGCTAGACGCAAGCAGTTGGAAAAAATGAAGAGACTGGACAAGCCAACAACTGGTAAAAAATCTGCTAATATGACCTTCCACTCGGATAAGACTTCTGGCAATATCGTCTTGACAGTGGAAAATGCTGCGGTGGGTTACGATGGAGAAATACTTTCTCAGCCTATTTCCATTGACCAAAGAAAGCTGGATGCCATTGCCATTGTCGGCCCAAATGGAATCGGAAAAACAACCCTGCTCAAATCCATCATCGGAGCTCTGCCATTTATCAAAGGGGAAGCCAAGCTAGGTGCCAATGTGGAAGTGGGCTACTACGACCAGACTCAGTCGGCCCTGACGCCTTCCAACACTGTCTTGGAGGAGCTCTGGTCAGCCTTTCCGACTACACCTGAAGTGGAAATCCGCAATCGCCTTGGAGCTTTCCTTTTCTCAGGTGACGATGTCAAAAAGTCTGTCTCTATGCTATCTGGTGGGGAAAAAGCCCGCCTGCTCCTCGCCAAGCTGTCCATGGAAAACAACAACTTCCTCATCCTTGATGAGCCGACAAACCACTTGGATATTGACAGCAAGGAGGTCCTGGAAAATGCCCTCATCGACTTTGACGGCACCCTGCTTTTTGTCAGCCACGACCGCTATTTCATCAACCGCGTCGCCACCAAGGTGCTGGAAATCTCGGAAACTGGATCCACACTCTATTTGGGCGACTATGATTATTATTTGGAGAAAAAAGCAGAGCTGGAAGCAGAAGCCCATCCTGACCAGATAGAAACGGCTAACCAATCAGCCGGAGCCATGGACTACCAAGCCCAAAAGGAGAATCTAAAAGAGCAACGCAAATTGGCCCGTCGCATCGAGCAAATCGAGGTAGAAATTGAGAATATCGAAAACCTTCTGAGTGAGCTCAACCAAGCCATGCTAGAAACCAATGACATTGGTTCGCTGACCGATTACCAAAAAGAAATCGACCAACTGACAAACCAACAAGAAAGCCTCATGGAAGAATGGGAAGACTTATCCGATCAGTTAGGCTAGATTGACAGGAAATTGACACTAGCCTAATGCCTTGATAGAACAGACTTGCAAGCAGGACTTGCGGAGTTAGCAAGACCACCTTTCGCTAAAAAAGTCCAGAGCAAGCCAACCATTCTTGGAAAACATCGACCGACAAGCTAAGATAAGTATAGAGATTAGCATCACTTCTCGAAGTTGGTGTCAACATCTCAGCGCAGTGGTTGATTGGCAGATTTGTTCGTGTTGCACACTTCAAATCTGACCTAACGAATGTTGCGAACTTTGTTCGCTTTATTCCCAACCTTAAACTGTCCCCCAGACAGTTTAAGCTGTGCGGGGGCGGGAGTAAAACGGTCTGGGGATAGACCGTTTTAGCTCAACAACTAGAAATAAAGACTTGTTGACGAACTCTTTTTCATTTTTCGAGTTCTGTCCCGCTCCCCGAAAAGGAGAAAGAAATGAACTTTGGACAACAAATCAAAGACTTACGCAAGAAGGAAGGCTTGCCCCAAGAACAGTTTGCCCTCAAACTCAATGTGAGACGGCAGGCTGTTTCCAACTGAGAAAATGACAAAAACCTACCCAACTTGGAACTCTTAATTCTCATGTCCTCTGTCTTTTCAATCTCCCTAGATCAACTTATCTTAGGAGGAACTGCCATGAACAACATGACAGAAAAACTAGTCAAGGACGGTCGCGAAGGCCGTCGTACCCAGATGCACCTGACCATTACCATTATCGGAAGCTTTCTCATGGTTTTAGGACTTGTCTGCTTTATCATCAAGGCCAATTCCGTCGAATATGTCGATTCCAATGGCATTCTACACGAAAACTTCTACCTGCTCCCAATTGGCTACTTGCTAGTCATTTACAGGAGCCGTTGCCTCGCTCCTATCAGGACTAGCCCTGCACCTCTTTAGAAAAGAAAATACTTAACATGACCAAACACCCACGTTTTAGCAATAGCGACCAATTTTTCGCCTGTCCACATTGTGGGCAGGCTCTTGGTCTTGACCAGAACATTCTTCGCTGTCCCAACCGTCATACTTTTGACATTGCCAAGCAGGGCTATGTCAATCTGGCCCCTCAAGTCAAGCAGTCTGCCAACTACCACAAGTCTAGCTTTGAAAATCGCCAGGCCTTTTTAGAGGCAGGCTATTACAATCATCTCTATGAGGCTTTGGAGGGAAAAATAGCAGAGCTGGGCTTGCGGTCTGTCTTGGACATCGGCTGTGGAGAGGGCTTTTATTCTCGCAAATTAGCCGAGAAAATGGACTTGGACATTCTTGCTTTTGATATTTCTAAGGATTCCATTCTCTTGGCAGCAAGGACAGACAGCACCAAGTCGGTCAAATGGTTTGTCGGTGACTTGACCAAGTTACCTATTCAAGATCAAGCAATTGAAGGGATTTTGGATATCTTTTCTCCAGCCAATTATCAGGAATTTGCCAGAGTGCTGAAAGCTGGTGGGGCTATTCTCAAACTAGTCCCAGGCCCCAATCACCTCAAGGAGCTCCGCCATTTAGCCAAAGACCAACTCCGCAAGGAGTCCTATGATAACCGTGATATAGTGGAGCATTTTAAGGCTTATGTGGGACAGGTTGAAGAGGTCTTTGTCAGTCGTACCCTGCCGATTTCTGTCGATCATGCTCAAGTATTGGCAGATATGACCCCCCTCTTTTTCCAAGTGGACCAGTCTAGGCTGGATTTAAAGCAGTTGACTGAAATTACCATTGAAGGTGAGCTCTTGGTTGGCTGGAAGTGAACGAAAGGATGATTGTGAAGTTCTATGATAACAGTGGAAGAGATGTTAACTCAATTATCGCCAAATCAAAAGGTCAATTATGACAAGGTTTTTCAGAAAATGGCAGCATCATGGCGGTCATCTGGAATTCGTCCCAAGATTCTCATGCATGTTTGTTGCGCGCCATGTTCTACTTTTACGCTGGAATATTTGACACAATATGTGGATGTTACCATCTATTTTGCCAATTCCAATATTCATCCAAAGGTGGAATACCAACGGCGAGCAGCTGTGACGTGTAAATACATGGGTTTTAGCCAAACGAAACAATCCAAAGGCGGAATACCAACGGCGAGCAGCTGTGACTGCCCAGTTTGTCAATGATTTCAACCAGAAAACAGGTCAAACTGTGGGGTATTTGGAAGCTGACTATAGCCCTCAGGAATTTTTCAAAAAAACCCAGCATCTGGCTAATGAGCCAGAGGGGGGAGACCGTTGCAAGGTATGTTATGATTATCGTTTGGACAAGACTGCTGAAAAGGCGGTTGAGCTTAGTTTTGACTACTTTGGTTCTGCATTGACAATCAGTCCACATAAGAATGCGCAAACCATCAATGCTGTTGGAATTGAGGTACAGAAGCTGTACGATACCCAGTATCTTCCGAGTGATTTCAAGAAAAATGGTGGTTACCAGCGATCGGTTCAGATGTGTGAACAATATGATATTTATCGCCAGTGCTACTGTGGCTGTGTTTATGGGGCACATGCCCAAGGTGTCAATCTTATTCAGGTAAAAAAAGAAGCCTTGGAATTTTTAAAAGAACATAGAGACTACTCCCATATCCCTTTTAAGGTATTGGAGAAGGAGTGAAAATACACCATTTTATTAATGGTTAAAAAGTGCACATTAACTGTGTATTTAATGCATTGTTAATATGAATTTTTTAGTTTTATCCAAAAATAGCTAGTCGGCTCCACACCAGAAGCACAGGCAGAGCTGACAGCTTTTATTGAAAAGTGGAAATAGTTGGTTTTAAATAGTAATCGATAAATTTTTCTTCAATTCAATTTGAGGTAAATTCAAAGAAGTGTTTCTTGCTATGTTCTGATTCTTATGCTAGACTGTCATAGTAGAAAAGGAGTTATGATGAAACAGAGATTATCACTTATTGGTTTATTGCTCGTGATTATTTTGACAGTTGTTCTTTCATTAGCCAATCGTCAAGAGGTTATTGTCCATTATTTGTTCGGTCAATTTCGTATGCCTTTGATTTTGGTAATAATTGGTTCGCTTCTCATTGGAATAGTCATCCAATACTTAATAGGCTTAACCAAAAATCTTTCGTTAAAGAGTGAAATCAAGAATTTGAAAAAAGAGTTAACAGAATTACCTGCACTACAAAACAAAGAAAATACAGACTCACATAAATAGAGTGAATCGAATGTGGCCAGTATATCAGCTTGCATTTGAACATAGTTTGAGGAGAATTCATGTTTACAAAAGAATTTGGTTTGATGTTGTACGTAGAAGACGTTGCTACTGAGAAGGCTTTTTGGAAAGCAGCTGGCTTTACGATTTTGAATGAAGCTGAAATGATGGGCTTTGAAACATTCGACATGAAACCCCATGCTGAAGCATCTACAACTATTACAGTCTATGCAAAAGAATTTATTCGTCAAGTATCGCCTGAAGTCGTTGACATGACACGAAGTGTGTTATTTGAGTCAAATGACATTCAAGCATTGCAAGAGCGAATAGCTGCTTTGACGGATACATGTAGCCCAGTGAATGCTGAGCCATTCCCTAACTTCAATTTTACTAGCCCAAGCAGACACTATTTTGCTGTAAAAGGCTAATCGTGTTCATATGATTTGTGTACAAATACTTCTAGAGTAGAAGGTGGATTCTATCCACTCGCAATTCTAGGAGTATTTTTTTGTTTGGTTAGAAGTTTGAAAATTTCCTGAAAATATCAGAATCATCATTCAATTAAAGTTAATATGAAACTTCGAATGTTCATCATTAAATATTTTTTGTATTTTTATGCAATAAAATATTGACAATTGTATAAAATTGCGATAAACTAGTCAGCATAATTACTATTGGGGGTATGGAATGAAAGTTTCGATTGTTGGTGTTACTGGATATAGTGGACTGGAATTGCTTAGAATATTGAAAAATCATCCGCATGTCGATGTTGTTTCTGTCCATGCCAGTAAAGAAGTTGGCCAAAGAATATCGTATATTTATCCACATGTAACGGATGTTTTCGATCACCTTATCGAGGAGTTTAATGCAGAACGTATCATGGAAATTGCTGATTTAGTATTTTTTGCAACTCCCAGTGGGATTTCCAAAGATTTAGCTACTGTCTTCGTTCAAAATCAATTTCCAGTCATCGATTTGTCAGGGGATCATCGTTTACCTGCGAAAACCTATAAACAATGGTATGGAAAGGAACCAGCTAGTGAGGAAGTGATTGCACAGTTTTCTTACGGACTAACAGAATTTTCTAATTTGACCTCACAAAAATTTGTGGCAAATCCAGGTTGTTATGCGACTGCCACGGAGTTAGCATTGATTCCTTTATTACAGAAGAAAATGGTGGATCCAAGTAGTGTGATTGTTGATGCCAAGAGCGGTTTGAGTGGTGCTGGTAAAGTTCCAACCTCAGCAAGTCATTTTGTTCATATTCAGGGGAATTATGTGACTTATAAACTAAATAAGCACCAGCATATTCCTGAAATTGTTCAAATACTTCAACAATTCGACGAGCGAGTGGAGCATATTCAATTTTCAACGTCACTTTTGCCTCTTTCTCGTGGAATTGTCGCTACTGCATATTTGAAATTGAAAAATGAGTTGAGTGAGGAAGCCTTGTTTGAGATCTATCAAGAGGCATATCAAGATAAACCCTTTGTACGTGTCCGACGACACTTACCTGATTTACATCATGTGATTGGATCCAATTATACAGATATTGGTTTTGCTTACAACCCCACAACAGGAATTTTAACGGTTGTAGCAGTCTTGGATAATTTGATAAAAGGTGCAGCTGGACAAGCTGTTCAAAATATGAATCAATTATTTGGCTTTGAAGAAACAGCTGGTCTGCTCAATTTACCAACGTTTATCTAGAAAGGTTTAAAAATGAAGATTATTGATGGCACGATTGCGAGTCCCGAAGGTTTTACAGCTGATGGAGTCCACGCAGGTTTTAAAAAAGAAAAACTAGATTTTGGCTGGATTGTTTCCAAAGTTCCTGCCAGCGTTGCAGGTGTTTATACAACCAATAAAGTTATAGCAGCCCCGCTACTTGTTACCAAACAATCAATAGCGACTAAGCAACAGATGCAAGCAATTGTAGTAAACTCTGGTGTTGCAAACTCCTGTACTGGTCAAAAAGGCTTTGAAGATGCCTTGTTTATGCAAGAAGCAAGTGCAAACCAACTGGGGATTGAGAAGGATTTAGTTGGGATTGCTTCAACTGGTGTGATTGGGGAATTTTTACCTCGCCAGACTGTTGCATCAGGTTTAAAACAGCTAGACCTAGATGGTCATGCGGAACAGTTTGCTCAAGCTATTTTAACGACAGATACTGGAACCAAAACCATCACAGTTCAAGAAGAGATTTTTGGTTCTACGGTGACCATGTCTGGTGTTGCCAAGGGATCAGGTATGATTCACCCCAATATGGCAACCATGTTAGCCTTCATTACTTGCGATGCATCTATTTCAAGTTCGCTTCTGCAAAAAGCTCTGAGTGAAGAGGTCGAAACGAGTTTTAACCAGATTACAGTGGACGGGGATACTTCTACCAATGACATGGTCTTGGTCCTTGCGAATGGTTGTGCTACGTCCGCAGAAATTCAAGAAGGCTCACAAGAGTATGCGCAGTTTGTTTCCATGTTGCATCTTGTGATGACAGAATTAGCTAAAATGATTGCCAAAGATGGCGAGGGAGCAACCAAATTAATTCAAGTAGATGTGACTGGAGCCACGACTCCACTTGCTGCAAGGATGGTGGCTAAGAGTATAGTAGGCTCAAGTTTAGTCAAAACAGCCATATTTGGTGAGGATGCAAACTGGGGTAGAATTATTGCTGCAATTGGTTATGCAGGTGTTGAGATTGATCCTACCGCAATTGATATTGAGCTATGTGGTATTCCAGTCATGGTAGACTCAAGTCCTTTGTCGTTTGAAAGCCAGCAAATGCAAGAGGTTCTCAAAGGAAACACTATTGACATCCAAGTTCATCTAAAGATGGGATCGGCCAGCGGACGTGCTTGGGGATGCGATTTATCCTATGACTATGTAAAAATTAATGCTTTGTATCGGACCTAATTAGTGAGGTGTAATATGAAAAACAGTATCGTTATAAAAATTGGTGGATTGGCCAGTCAACAACTATCTCAGAGTTGCGTGAAGCAAATCAAACAGTGGCACAAAGAAGGTAAACAGATTGTTGTTGTGCACGGTGGTGGCTTTGCGATTGATAAATTAATGGCAGAGCAACATCTCTCAGTCGAGAAGATTGATGGTCTACGTGTGACGAGCAAAGATGTGATGAAATTAGTGGAATATAGCCAATTTCAAATCGTTGGCCCAAGCATCACCAGTAGCTTAAACAATGCAGGATGCGATAGTATTCAAATCAAATCAAGTCTTGGAAAAATAATCGAGGCTGATTATTTGAATCAAGAAAAGTATGGCTTTGTGGGTCAGATTACAAAGGTCCATACACAGCCATTAGAAGCGATTATGTCAGAAGGTATGATACCAGTGATTGGCTCAATGGGTGTTTGTGATGAACAATTGTTAAATATCAATGCAGACTACGTAGCCACAGCAATAGCGGTTGCCTTAAAAGCAGAACGATTGATATTAATGACAGATGTACCTGGTGTGAAAGAAGATGGTGCAATCCTTCCAACTTTAAATACTACTCAAATTGAAGAAAAAATCCAATCGGGGATTATTACTGGTGGAATGATTCCAAAAATAAAAGGAGCCAGTCAAACGGTTCAAGCGGGGGTTGAGACAGTACTCATCAGTGACAATCTGAGCAGGGGTACCTTGATTTGTCTAGCGTAGGAGGTTCTATGACAAAACTATTTCAAAATTACAAACGTGAATCCATTGAATTTATCAAAGCAGCTGACAATTACTTGGTGGATAAGGAAGGAAATTTCTATCTGGACTTCTCTTCTGGAATTGGGGTCACAAATTTAGGTTTCCATGAGCAAGTCAAGCAAGCAGTCTCGGAGCAATTGGAAGCCATTTGGCATAGTCCAAATCTCTATCAAAATAGTCTCCAAGAACAAGTCGCAGACTTATTGGTTGGGGATGAAGATTATTTGGCATTTTTCTGTAATAGTGGAGCAGAGAGCAATGAAGCTGCCATAAAATTAGCTCGTAAATTCTCAGGTAAATCGGACATTATTACTTTTAAACAATCCTTCCATGGAAGAACCTTTGGTGCGATGTCAGCTACTGGACAGGAAAAAATCCAAATTGGTTTTGGACCACTTGTTGAAGGATTTCACTATGCGATTTACAATGATCTAGAGTCTGTAAAACAATTGGTCACCGAAAACACTGCAGCTGTTATGTTAGAATTGGTTCAAGGTGAGGGGGGAGTCATTCCGGCTGACAAGGATTTTGTTGTGGAATTAGCCCACTATTGTAAAGAGCAAGACCTCCTCCTTATTGTCGATGAAGTACAAACAGGAATTGGGCGAACTGGATCGCTTTTTGCATATCAGCAATACGGTATTTCGCCAGATATCATTACCTTGGCCAAAGGCTTGGCCAATGGTCTACCCGTTGGAGTCATGCTTGGAAAGTCAGCTCTAGGTACGGCCTTTACCTACGGTAGTCATGGTACGACTTTTGGGGGCAATAAACTAGTACTATCCAGTAGTAAGGCAGTGTTGGAAATCCTGACCGAAGATTTTCTTGCCAAAGTTCATGTTAAGGCTAGCTACTTACAAGATCAATTGACAAATCAGCTTGGTAACTTACCAACAGTAGTAGCCATCCGCGGGCTTGGTTTGATGCTGGGAATCCAAGTTACTCGTGATTTGGGCACAATAGTCACACAGGCACGTAAGAATGGTCTAATCGTCTTGACGGCTGGAAGTGATGTGATTCGTCTCTTACCCCCATTAACCATTACAGAAGAGGAGATAGAAAGGGCCGTTTCTATTTTAGCCGAGTGTTTATCTTGAAAATTGTCTGGAAGAATGAGAAAAGAAAACACGAAGTATTTTCAATTATTTTTACAAAACATTGAAATCGTTTTCGCTTTTGTGTTATAATGAATCCATAGGAAACTAAGGAGGTATCTCATGTCTGTTAAAGATTTTATGACTCGAAAGGTTGTTTACATTTCTCCAGATACAACGATTGCTCATGCTGCTGATCTCATGCGTGAACAGGATTTGCACCGTCTGCCTGTCATTGAAAATGATAAATTGGTCGGCTTGGTGACTGAGGGAACTATTGCAGAGGCAAGTCCTTCTAAAGCTACTAGTTTATCTATCTATGAGATGAACTATCTACTCAATAAAACCAAGGTTAAGGATGTCATGATCAAGGATGTGATCACTGTTTCAGCTTATGCCAGTCTTGAAGATGCTACCTATTTGATGTACAAAAATAAAGTGGGTATTCTTCCTGTCGTTGACAATGAGCAATTATATGGTGTGATTACCGATCGCGATATATTTGCTGCATTTTTACAAGTCTCTGGTTACGGTGAAGAAGGAGTTCGTGCTCGTTTCATCGTCGACAATAAAGCTGGGGAATTGGAAAAAATTATTCGTCTGGTTTCGGACAAAGAATATAATATCGTCTCAACTGTACAAATCGCTACTAAATCAGGAAAAGTAGTCATTGAAGTACAAATTGAAGGGAAGGTTGATCTAGAAGAAGTTCGGTCACTCTTTGAAGATGCAGGAATTGTAGTTGACAGCCTTGTTCCAACAGTTGCAAAAAATATCTAAAGGTCAAGATTTTTCTTGGCTTTTTCTTTTTGTATTTTTCTAGTATTTTAGAGGAATGTGATATAATAGTGTATATCATGTATGAGGAGGCTCTATGGGGAACAAATATAGAAATTACCATAGACATGGGAAGAAAAATTCGGGCATTACAATATTATTGGTGTTACTTGCTATCAGTTTTATCATGAGTTTTTGGTATATATTACTGCCACTAGGACTCTTGATTGGCTATGTGTATAAACGAGATGACATCCACAGATTCTTGAATAGTGACCAAATAAAACGAATACAAACCTTGATATTTTCAATTCGTTCTGGCTATGAAAAACACCAAGAGTTGTTAGCAGAAAAGGGAGAGAATCAGTCAGTCCTGCAGTTGCGTAAACGCCTGCTAGGTCAATTGTTCGAACTGGATCAACTGTATCAAAAGGTTGGAAAATACCTTGACGCTTATGCAAGCAAAGAAGCTGTTGACACCTTGCAACTGAAATACCAGTTGAAATTACCAGAAACTAAGGTAGAAAAAGAAACGAGTGAACAGGTTTCACCTAGTGGTGGTAAGGTAATGGATGAAAAAGCAATGATTTCAGAAATTGCGCCAGAGATTTTAGAAACCTATTGCAATATCCAAAGAGACAATCTTGTTATTCTTGAAAAGCTAGAAAATACAAGCGATAAAAAGGAAGAGTTGACAGCTATTCATGAGGCCAATATGCAACGGTTTAACGATATTCTACAAGGATATGTGAAAATAAAACGATCTCCAAAGGATTTTTTCAACGCTGAAGAACGCTTGGCACAGGCAAAATTGGCCATGGAAAGTTTCGATAAGGATTTGGACAATACCATTAAGCAATTTAATGAAGCTGATATGAAAGACTTTGAAGTCAGTCTACGTATGATGAAAAGGGAAGGGGAGTAAAGAAGATGTCAGGATTTAATTTTGATATTGATCAGATTGCAAGCAATAGTTTGAATGTAAAAGATAAGACGACAGAAATCATCCAAGCTACGCCTGCAGGAGATAGTCAAAAAGTATCGTTTTTGGCTCAATTAACGCCAGAGCAACAGACGGGTATTCGTGCAAAAGCACCTCAGTTGGTTGATAATTTCTTGGCTAATCAAAATGCGCTCTTGGATTTTGGTAAGGAAGCAGTAGAAGAAGTCAATGCTACGGTCAATCACATTTTGTCAGAACAAAAGAAGATTGAAATTCCACAGGTAGATGAACTGTTGGCCAATACCAATCGTGAATTGAATGGATTTGTAGCGAAATATAAAGATATTTCCACTTCGGTGGAATTGGAAAAGAAACCTGGTTTCTTCCAACGCTTGTTCAAACAAGCCAAGAATGATTTACAGGAATTCTACTTTGATTCTCAGACAATTGAAAAGAAAATGGATAGCATGGCAGCCAGTGTGGTCAAGCAGGAAGAAGTGTTGGCACGTAATATTGTCTCTGCTGAGCTTTTGATTGAAAATAATACCAAGTCGATAGAGAATTTAGTCGGAGTTATCGCCTTTATTGAAGCGACTGGTCAGGAAGCGGCTGAACGAGCGAAACAAGCACAAGAACAGATTGCGAACCTAGCACCGACTACTGTTGAGTATCAAGTTGCTTCTGAGAAATTGGCGCGCGTGACCGAAGTGGCAAATATCCTTGAACAGCAGCATTCTGAATATATGAGCCGTTTGTATGTTGCTTGGACAACGACTCCCCAAATGCGCAACCTAGTAAAAGTATCGTCAGATATGAAACAGCGCTTAGGAATGTTACGTCGCAATACCATTCCTACAATGAAACTGTCCATCGCACAGTTGGGTATCATGCAACAATCTATCAAGTCAAGTCAAACGGCAGATGCGATTGTCAATGCTAATAATGCGGCACTTCAAATGCTAGCGGATACATCAAAAGAAGCTATTCCAATGATGGAACGTATAGCCCAAAATCCGACCCTTTCAGTAGCATCAGTTACCAAATTAGCAGAAAGTTTGGTTGCCCAAAATAATGGTATCATCGCAGCTATTGATGAAGGACGTCAGAAACGTCGTGAGTTGGAGGCAGCTATCGTACGTTCTGCTGAGACCATCAATGACTCAGTGAAATTACGCGACCAAAAAATTATTGCAGCCTTGTTAGACCAAGGAAAAGAAGCACAAACAGAGGCAGAGCAACCATTGGAAAACCCACAATAAGAACCAAATATCGTTTGTGTGATGACTCAACTTCTAATTAACAATTTGAAGTTAGCCTAGAGAATATAAAACACATAGTACCACATTATACCGAATGTAGTGCCGTGTGTTTTTATTTGTAGTAAAATGGCTGGAAAGAATGATATTGTGCCCAAATGTTTACAAAAGTTACCTCTTTTTGATTGGCTTAGTTATATATACTTGCTATTATAAATTTATAAAGTTGCATTCAGAATTCACTTACATTACATTTAATAATCCATCATTTTTTATAATTGACTAATTACAAGAAGGATATCGTATTTTCGTATGAAATCTGATTTCTTCAATATTTGTCTAGCTATCAGTTGCTCTTTTTTAGCGATTATCTTGTCCATTGACTCATACCTATCTCACGATAAAGAATATTTGAGACCTCTGTCTTACATTGTAATTATATCTCATATCTTTTTCTTAATCGTCACTAAAATATCTGAAAAAAGAAGTAAGTAAGGATTGATTAAAATGAATATTGCACTTATTACCCTATCGCTCGGTGGTTAGGAAGAGCCACAGTATATTTATTTTATAGAAAAGTCTTAGCATAAAGTTAGTAAAAAACACATGAAATCTTTGTTGCTACAAGCATTGATTTCATGTGTTTTTTTTACTAACAATTTTTAACTTATGTTGTTTTATTAATCACGTTGCAGAGGTTGTCTATTCTTATCTAAAGTAAACCCTTCGCCAAGTACCTCATGTGCGTCAGTAATGGTGATAAAGGCATGCGGATCTATTTGATGAATCAGCTCTTTCATTTCTTGTAACTGACTTTTATAGATTACAGAATAAATCATATTGATATTGGTTTTGCTATAAAAGCCTTGCGCCTTTATGAAGGTGATACCACGTTCGATTTTTTGGTCAATCGCTTGCGCAAGCTCTTCTGATTTCTCAGAAACAATCATAACACCCTTGCTACCATATCCACCATCTGCTACCATATCTATCATTTTAGAAGCGATACCAACCATCATAAGTGTGTATAATACCAGACGAATATCTTGGAAAATAAGGACAATCAGTGTTAACACAATGGTATCAATTGCGAAAATAATTTGGCCAATAGAATAGGGGAGGTATTTGTGACCAATACGTGCAACAATATCACTACCACCAGTTGTCCCACCAGAGCGGAAAATAATGCCCAGACCAATTCCAATGAGCAACCCCCCAAGGATGCTTACAAGGATTAGGTCTTCGTGTAAATCAATTGCAAATGGAACCTTTTCAAATAAGGCTAACCAAACGGTTACACTAAGGGTTCCAAGAATGCTCAGATAGAATGTTTTTCGTCCCAGAATTTTCCAACCAATGATGAATAAGGGTATATTGATGACAATGTTCATTACCCAAGGCTGTACCTTAAAAAGATAGTAAACAATCAAACTTAATCCTGTCGCACCGCCTTCAAATAAATGGTTAGGCATGATCAGATAGTTCAAACCAAAGGCAAATAAACCAGCACCGAATACAATCAACAGAATATTTCTGAAACGTAGCATACTTTTTCCCTCTCCTTAGAAATCTATATTGACATTGTACGGTATTTGGTGAAGAAATACAAGTCAATTTTCAAGTGCTTTTTTGGCTAGATTTTGGTAAAATAAAAAGAACCATGAATGAGCAAATCGAAAGGTAGAGACAGTGAAACAAGGAATGTTTATTACATTTGAAGGTCCGGATGGAGCTGGTAAGACTACGGTATTACGTGAATTATTACCAGATTTACAAGAGCTGGGACCTGAAGTGGTGACAACGAGAGAGCCAGGAGGTGTAGCCATTGCAGAGGAGATTCGTAATATAATTCTCAATCCTGCAAATACCGAAATGGATGACAAAACGGAGCTGTTATTGTTTATTGCAGCTCGACGTCAGCATTTAAAAGAGAAGATATTGCCACCATTGGCTCAAGGAAAATTACTATTGATTGACCGTTTTATTGATTCTTCAATTGCATATCAAGGTTTTGGTCGTGGTCTCAATGTGGCTGATATCAACTGGCTCAATCAATTTGCCACTGAGGGATTAAAACCTGATTTGACCCTTTATTTTGATATTGATACAGAAGAAGGATTGGCACGAATTGCCCTCAATGCGGATCGTGATGTGGACCGCTTAGATATGGAAAAGGCAGATATGCATCGTCGAGTACGTCAAGGCTATCTCAGCTTATTGGAACAAGAACCTGAGCGATTTGTAAAAATTGATGCCAGTCAACCGTTGGAAGCAGTCGTTGCGGATGCTCTAGCGGTCATTAAGAAACGGTTTTCGGAAAGAGTATGAATATTCAGGAACTAAAAGATCTTCAACCACTAGTTTATCAGCAATTTGTCACGATTCTAGAACAAGGTCGTTTGGCACATGCTTATCTATTTTCAGGTGATTTTGCGAGCTTTGAAATGGCCCTTTTTCTAAGTCAAGCTTTATTTTGCCAAGAAAAAGTTGGTGTCCTTCCTTGTGGAAAGTGTCGCTCTTGTCGGTTGATTGAATCAAATGATTTTTCGGATGTGACCATTGTGGCGCCTCAAGGTAATTTCATTAAAACAGATACGATACGGGAGTTGGTCAAGAACTTCTCTCAGTCTGGTTTTGAATCTAGCCAGCAAGTATTTATCATACGTGATGCTGAGAAAATGCATGTGAATGCCGCTAATTCTCTGCTCAAAGTTATTGAAGAGCCTCAGTCGACGATCCATATTTTTCTTTTGACCAATCAAGAAGAAGCTGTTCTACCAACCATAAAGAGTCGTACCCAAATTATCTCATTTCCCCAAAATCTTCCATATTTAGAGAGAATTCTAGAGGAAGAAGGCTTATTGAAAACACAAGCGAGTCTTATCGCACGACTGGTTTCTAGTCAAGAGGAGGCGAAAAGGCTGGCTACAAACAAATCGTTTATTGACTTGCTGGATCAAGCGAAAAAGTTTACAGAATTGCTTTTAACTGATTCTAACCGCGCTTATTTACAAGTAGGAGTGCTGGTTTCTTTAGCGGTGGAAAAAGCAGAGCAGGGGCGCTTGTTTGATGTGTTGAGCTTGTTACTTGCAGAAAGATTAACAGAGATGATAGCTCGTGAAAAAATGGACGCAGTCCTGAAAGCCAAGAAAATGTGGCAGGCAAATGTCAGTCTGCAAAACTGTTTAGAATACCTTACCATGTAAAGCGAATCAGTGAAAGGACAGGAATGGATAAAAAAGAACTATTTGATGCACTTGATGATTTTTCACAAAATTTATTGACAACCTTGGCTGATGTGGACGCCATTAAAAAACATCTTCAAAGTGTTATTGATGAAAATACACGATTACGCTTGGAAAATTCTAAGTTGCGTGAGCGTTTGGAGAAAGAAGATAAGATAGGACACAAGCCTTCAAACTTTGGTAAGGAGAATTTGGAGAATATCTATGAGGATGGTTTCCATATCTGTACGTATGAATACGGCAAACGTAGAGATAATGATGAGCCATGTATGTTCTGTATTGAATTATTGAATCGAGATTAGAATGAAACTACAAAAATCATTTAAGGGACAGTCGCCCTTCGGGAGCCTCTATCTGGTCCCCACTCCGATTGGAAACTTGCAGGATATGACCTTTAGAGCCATTCAGACCTTGAAAGAAGTTGATGTCATTGCGTCGGAAGATACCAGGAACACAGGTTTACTTCTCAAACATTTTGAGATTGATACCAAACAGACCTCCTTTCATGAACACAATGCTCATGATAAAATTCCTGTCTTGCTCGATTGGCTCAAATCTGGTCAATCAATTGCTCAAGTATCTGACGCTGGCTTGCCTTCCATATCAGATCCTGGTCACGATTTAGTGCGTGCAGCAATTGAAGAAAATATTCCTGTAATTTCCCTACCAGGTGCTTCTGCAGGGATTACAGCTCTCATCGCATCTGGATTAGCCCCACAACCACATATTTTCTATGGTTTTTTACCGAGGAAAGCAGGACAACAAAAGGAATTTTTTCAAGAAAAAAGAGCCTATCCAGAGACTCAGATTTTCTATGAATCGCCTTACCGTGTGGCTGATACCTTGGAAAATATGTTGTCGGTTTATGGTGATCGTCAGGCTACGATTGTTCGGGAGTTAACCAAGCTGTTTGAAGAATACCAAAGAGGTTCAATCTCAGAACTCCTCGCGTATCTTGAAGAAAACCCGCTTAAGGGAGAATGCATGATAATTGTAGCAGGAGCTGGTGAAGAAGACCGCCCATCAGCTGAAGAAGTGGATTTAAAAGCTGAGATAGAAAAGGAAATTGCAGGAGGTCGGAAACCCAATCAGGCCATCAAAGAAGTAGCCAAACGTTACCAACTAAAAAAACAAGAAGTATACGATATCTATCATGGACTAGGCTGATGCCTAGTTTTTTATTGTATTGATATTTGAATTCGCTTTGATACGTCGTCACTTTCAGCTTGTCATATTTCAACCTAGAACATTCTAGTAAGCTGTATCTCATTTCCTTGTCTGAAAGCTCTTCATTCAACAATGCGTTTTTTAAGCATAAAAAACAAGCCTAAAAACCATTTTTAAAATGAATTCTAGGCTGTTTATGCAGTTGTATGTGGTGTCAAACTCAGCTTAATTTCATCAATAAAAGAGGAAGTAATATCTGTGATATTCTTCTTTTTATTTGTCACGTAACCCAAAGTATGGGTTGGACTATTCTTTAAAGGAATGAGGACAATTTGTTCCTTGATAAAACTATTTACAATTCCGAGACCTGAGGCATAGGCATTGCTTGCACATAGCAGATTCATTACAGTACCTCTGTCATTACTATAAATGATTGTTTGATTTTTATGGATTTCAAGAGGATCCTCATCAAAAGTGATGCCCGATTTATCCTGTCGGAATCGTACTTGCTGATAGCCAACTAAATCTTCCTCAGATATTTCAGATAGTTGAGCTAGCGGGTGCTGTTTCCCTAAAAACACACGTGTAGGAAAATCTCCTAATGAAGTAAATTCTAAATCTTGATTTTGGATGGACCGCTCTAGGATATCTTTATTCTCTTGATTGATAAAGATAATTCCTACATCTGATTCGAAATTTGCAACACTCTCTATGACACGTTTTGTAGTAGTTTCAATTAATTGAAAATCTTGATAGTCCTCTTTATACTGCTCTGCCATTCTGGCCAAGGGGATGGATAAAAAATCATAATGATGAGATGCAACGGTAAAACTCTTCTTAAAAGTACTATTATAGCGGTGTTCAAGTAGGCTGAGCTCACCTAGAATCCTTTTAGCATACTTTAGAAAATCATGTCCCTCCTCAGTGAGGCGAACTCCTTTATTGGACCTCAAAAATAGTTGAACCCCAAGTTGACTCTCTAAAACTTTGATAGAGCTTGACAGATTTGGTTGAGTCACAAACAGTTCTTTTGCTGCTTGGCTAAAAGAACCTGCTTGTGCCACTGCTTCAACATACCGACATTGTTGTAAATTCATGTAGCACCTCCTTTACCATTTCTAGTGTTATTATAGCAAAACTAACCCTGAATTTTCGGTAAAACTCCAATACAAATAAACTATGAAGCGATAGTCTTTATCTATGGGTAAAAAGAAAACCTATGAAAATACAACATTTTTTATCTCAAAAATACATTTTATCGAATAATGGTCATGTAAATCGTTCTAAAATAGATAAAATTCATCGAAAATGACGGTATTATGTCGAACGATATTATTAAAAACTATAGCAATGGATAGTTGGCTTTTATAATAAATTTTTCTTATAGCTAACGATAAAAAATATAGATTTTGCAAGTATAAATTGTGATGGTAAGATAAGAACATGTCAAACCGAAAGGAGAAAATACAATGACAAATAAGCGAGAATTAGTTTTAAAAGCGTTTAAAGGTGACGAGGTTGACCGAGTACCTGTTGGATTTTGGTATCACTTTGCAGAGGAAGATGAATTGCTAAACGGTTTTAATCAACCAGAAATTTTTTCAAAAAATGTTGCTGGACATAAAAAATTTGTGGAGGATATCAATCCTGATTTTGTAAAGATTATGAGCGATGGTTTCTTTTCTTATCCAAATCCATTAATAAAAGAAGGAATTACTTCCATCAAAGAATTAGCGACGATTGAATCAATTGGAGAGAATCATCCGTGGTTCGATCAGCAAGTGGAATTGGTGAAGCAGGTACGATCAAATTTTACAGAGGATATTGTTTCTGTTTATAATATTTTTGCACCATTAACTCATTTGAAGTGGCAAGTTTCCAATAAAACTGACGCTGGTGATGAGCAAGTAGCTTCTTTTTTGAAAGAGTATCCTGAGACATTAAGAGAAGTACTGAAAGTGATTGCACATGACATTGCAACTCTGGCGAAAAAAGTTATAACCGAAGCGGGTGCAGATGGTATTTACTACAGTGCACAAAATATTCAATCAGAGACTATTGAAAGTCAAGATTACATCAGCTATGTTTCTGAAAGTGATTTAATTGTACTTGAGGCGGCAGGTAGTGTTGGTGGAAATAATATTCTTCATATTTGTGGGTATGAGGGGGCAAGAAATGACGTGACGGTCTTTACTGATTATCCAGTACAGGTGGTGAACTGGGCGGTAAAACCAGAAGGAATTTCACTGAAAGATGGGAAACAATTATTCAGTGGGAAAACCGTTTTAGGTGGCTTTGAAAATACAAAAAATAGCTTACTCTATACAGGAAGTAAAGAGGAGATTCAGGCAGAAGCCAAGCGATTAATAGCGGAGAATGGGAAACAGGGTATCATAATTGGAGCAGATTGTACCATTCCAAGTGATATTAGCTCAGAGAGAATTGAATGGGTGCGTGAAGCGGTAGCTCAAGCATAACGATAGTGTATGAAGGAGAGAACAATATGACAAAGAAAAAATGGGTAATTACAGGTGGTGTGGCTTTTGCAGTAATTGCAGCAACAATCATAGGTAGACAATTAATAGGTAAGTCCGAAAGTGCATCGAATACAACATCTAGTAGCACAAGTAATGAAGTCATTACATTAAAAGTAGCACATACACAGAGTTATGCTCCATATGATTTTATTAATGAAAAAGGTGAAAGTGATGGATTTGAAGTTGCAGTACTAAAAGCAATAGATGAGAAACTGGATGCCTATCAATTTGAGTACGTTGGAACGAGTGATGAAGATCTGTTAATTGGTCTTGAATCAGGTAAGTATGATATTGGTACAAAGGGGGCGTGGTATACTGCTGAACGTGCTGAAAAATTCATCATTCCTGAAAATGCAATTGGAGCAAGTATTATTGGATTCACAATTCGTAAAGAAGATAGTTCTAAGTACACAGACATTGACTCTTTTGCAGCAGCAGGTGGAAAATTAGTTCCAATTTCACCGCAGAATGCCCAATACAATGTTATTCAAGAATATAATAAGGATTCATCAACTCCAATCAAGTTGGAAGAAGCTGAAAGTTTTAAGGTTGCGGATGCATATGCCTGGGTATTGGAAGGACGCTATGATGCATTTTTTGATATCAAACTTTCGTTTGAAAAGGCAGTGACAAATGAAGACGGGGCTTACCATCAATATGCAGACAAGCTTACATGGTTCCCGTATAAGGGAATTGAAACCTACCCACTCATTCACAAGTCGTCTACAAACGAGGAATTCGCTAAAGCTTATGATGAGGCGATTCAAGAATTGAAAGAAGATGGAACAATTTCGAAATTGTCAACTGAGTATTTTGGAGAGGATGTCTTCTCATACGTAACGAAGTAATATAAATAACTGAGGGAAAGCTCAGATAGTCTACTGAGATCTTTCCTTTTTGTTACAATTTTGGAGGTGTTTATGGTTTCGTATGACTTATCTTATGTTTTTAAATTTCTGCCTGAAATTCTTTATGCACTTCCATTAACACTATGGATATTAATCGTAACAATTGTGATTGAAAGTTTACTGGGTGCACTTTTAGCATGGGGACAGTTATATGGAGATGAGGTGATTGTCTCCATCTCCAAAGGCTATGTTTTTGTATTGAGATGTACACCACCCATTGTATTACTATTCATGGTATTTTATGGTTTACCAGAGTTCTTAGAATGGTGGTTAGGTTTAGATGTGAACGGATGGTCACGTGCAGTTTTTGTCATAACTGCTATGACACTCTTATATGCTGCCACAATCTCGGAAGTATTTAAATCAGCATACCTAGCTGTACCGAATGGACAGATGGAAGCAGGTTTAAGTATCGGTCTGACAGAATTTCAAACTTTTCAGAGAATTTTACTGCCACAAGCTTTCCGTTTTGCTCTTCCCAATATCAGTAATGCGATTTTGAATTTATTAAAAGATACAGCTTTAGCCTATACAATTGGATTGGCAGATATCATGGGGGCAGGAAATCTCTTGATTGGACGAAATTTAGGAAACTATTCCCTAGAAACCTACACAGCAGTAGCCGTGGTATATTGGACTTTAGCATTACTTTTAGCACTCGGTAATCAATTCCTTGAAAATGCTTTGGAAACAGGTAGATAGAAGGAGTTAAATATGGATATTCAATACATCATTTCTACGTTTTTGAAGACGCTTGCAGGTGTTCCAGTCACTCTGGGAATCATGCTTGTTTCCATTATACTTAGTTTCTTTCCGGCTCTTTTTTTAGCTTTGGGACGTCACTATAAGGTTAAAGGGGTAACTAGTTTTTCAATTATTTATCTTGCATTTATTCGCTCAACACCACAAATATTATTGATATTATTTTTTTACAGTCTTTTTCCAAGTTTATTGAACAATCTTTTCAAGGGAACTGGGATTAATGTATTTAATATTCCTCCTATAGCATATGCGTTTGTCATATTTAGTCTGATGACCATTGGAAGCCTATCAGAAATAATTCGCTCAGCCATTCTAACAGTTGATAAAGGTCAATTAGAAGCTGCTCAAGCCATTGGATTAAAAAACAGTCAAGCCTACATTCGGATTATTTTTCCTCAAGCTTTACGCTCAGCCCTTCCCAATTTATGTAATTTAGTCATCAATCTTGTGAAAGGAACGTCATTGGTTTTTGTCATGACGGTAAAAGATATTACAGCTATCGCAAAAGTAGAGGCAGCTTATGGTTATCAATATTTTGAATCGTATCTTGTTATTTTCTTAATGTATATTCTTATTTGTGGCCTCATTCAATTTCTATTCAACAAACTTGAAAATTATGTAAAACTTGTATAGGAGAATTTATGTTAGAAGTTAAAAATATTGAGAAATCCTTTGGCGATAAAAAGGTTTTGGACGGTGTTAGTTTAAAGGTTGATCAGGGAGATGTCGTTGTCATTCTCGGTCCATCTGGTTCTGGAAAGACTACCTTTTTGAGGACGCTTAACCACTTGGAGAAGCCTGACGCAGGGCAATTGACTCTGGATGGAAAAAACTATGATTTGGCCAAAATCAGCCGAAAAGAAGTATTAGAAATTCGTCAAAAAACAGCCTTTGTTTTTCAAAATTATAATCTGTTTGCCAATAAAACAGCTATTGAAAATATCTTAGAAGGATTAGTGATTGCAAGGAAAATTCCAAAAGCTGAAGCCTTAGAAATTGCGGAAAAAGCCCTAGCGAAAGTTGGTTTATCGGACAAACGAGATGCCTATCCGAGTCAGCTTTCAGGTGGGCAGCAGCAACGGATAGGCATTGCGCGTGCTATTGCGGTAAAACCACATGTCATCCTGTTTGATGAGCCAACTTCTGCGTTAGACCCAGAGTTAATTGGTGACGTCTTGTCGGTCATGAAAGAATTGGCACAGGAAGGGATTACGATGGTAGTGGTTACGCATGAAATGAGTTTTGCTAGAGATGTCGCCAATCACGTCATCTTTATGGAAGGAGGCCATATTATCGAAGAGGGCGAGCCCAAACAGTTTTTCGCTCGACCGAAAGAAGAACGTACCAAGCAATTTTTAACAAGAATCATACCAGAATTAAATATTGACCCAGTCATCTAAAATGATTAGCAGTGCTAGTCATTTTTTTCATCCTGAAAAATTGTGTTTTCTCATTGTTTGTTAATGTATGGTGTATAAATTTGCATTTTTATGAACTATGTGGGAGAATATAAAAGAAAAAACATCTAAATCGGGATAAATAGTCTAGTTTTATAAGTATATCAGGCCTAAAACCGAATATTTTTTATGAAATTAAAACATTTTATTGGATTGTCTGAATATTTGTGATATAATCAACAGACTAACATATTGGAGGGATTTTATGACAATCTACAACTTTTCTGCAGGTCCTGCAGTATTGCCAAAACCAGTACTTGAACGCGCCCAAGCTGAATTCTTGGACTACAATGGTTCGGGAATGAGTGTTTTGGAGATGTCGCATCGCTCCAAGGACTTTGATAATATTATAAAGAGTGCTGAGGCAACACTTCGTGAATTGATGGCGATTCCTGATAACTATAAAGTTATTTTCTTGCAAGGGGGAGCATCATTAGAATTCACAATGATTCCGCTCAACTTCGCTCAAGGCAAAAAAGCTTACTATCTTGCAGGTGGTTCATGGGGAAAAAAAGCGTATACAGAGGCAGTGAAGTTGTCTAAAACTATTGCCTTTGAACCAATTTTGCTTGGTTCAACTGAAGATATTACCTATGCAGAATTGCCAACTTTCGATAAAAATGATATTGATCCAAGTGCAGCCTATGTGCATTTGACAACTAATAACACTATTGAAGGAACAGCAGTATATGATATTCCTGACACCAATGGTGTGCCAGTGATTGCTGACATGTCTTCAAATATTTTAGCAGCTCGCTATAATGTTGAAGATTTTGCCATGATTTATGCTGGGGCCCAAAAGAATATTGGCCCTGCAGGTGTGACTGTGGTGATTGTTCGTGAGGATTTCCTCAATGATCAGCCAATGCTTTCAAGCATGTTGGACTACCGTATTCAAGCTGAAAATGAGTCTCTATATAATACTCCGCCAGCATACTCTATCTATATTTCTAAACTCGTCTTTGATTGGGTGAAAGAAATTGGTGGTGTTGATGAGATGGAAAAAATCAACCGTGAAAAATCTGGTTTGCTTTATGACTATATCGACCAG
Source organism: Streptococcus sp. VTCC 12886 (assembly GCF_049893425.1). NCBI lineage: Bacteria > Bacillati > Bacillota > Bacilli > Lactobacillales > Streptococcaceae > Streptococcus > Streptococcus sp. VTCC 12886. Next base: position 45,983 of record NZ_JBMVJB010000014.1, read on the forward strand.
TCTGATTTCTACAGAAATCCTGTTCGCAAAAAAGAAGAGCGATCAGTAGCCAATATTCCTTTTGTTTCACCAAGTGAAGAATTGGATGCAAAATTTGTCAAAGAAGCAACTGCAGCTGGATTTAAGAATATCAAAGGTCACCGTTCAGTTGGCGGAATGCGGGCATCATTATACAATGCCTTCCCACGTCAAGGAGTGGTTGATTTAATCGAATTCATGAAGAAATTTGCTGCGGAGAATGCTTAGTGGAAATTAGATTAGCGCATCCAAACGAGATAAAGGCTATTGTCAATGTTCTTGAAGAAGCTAGGGCTTTTCTAGCATCTTCTGGTATTCATCAATGGCAGGGAGAGTATCCCAATAAAGACAATGTCTTTGACGATATCCTTTCCGGACGTGGGTATGTTGGTTTAGTGGACGGAAAAGTGGCTGTTTATGCAGCGGTTAACCGTGGCCAGGAAGAAGAGTATGAGGCAATTTACGATGGAAAATGGCACTATAACAATCCTGTCTATACCACTTTCCATAGAGTAGCAACTTCGAATGAGTTTCGTGGTCAGGGAGTTATTCAAACTTTTTTGCAAGGCTTAATTGAGGGGCAAAAAGGACCAGATTTCCGCTGTGATACTCATGAGCAAAATAAGGTAATGCAACATATATTACAAAAACTGGGCTATGTCTATTGTGGAAAGGTTCCAATAGATGGAGAACGGTTAGCCTATCAAAAAATCAAACACAAGAACGAACGGAGTCTTTATCAAGAGATTGATGAAGACGACCGTTGGTTACTTGGAAAAAATTAATGAAATATAGAAAGAAAAGGCGGTAGCTATTCCGCCTTTTTAGGTAAAAACAAATGATATTTAGCGTACGTACTTTTAATAATATCAACCAAGTTGGCCTGAAAGAATTGGGCAATAAATTCCAGATTGATGGAGATCATGCAAACAATCCTGATGCCTTTATTATTCGTTCTGAAAACTTGCATGGATTTGATTTTCCTGAAAACCTTAAAGCGATTGCTCGTGCAGGTGCTGGAACAAACAATATTCCAATTGAAGAAGCAACTGAGAAGGGAATTGTGGTTTTCAACACTCCAGGAGCCAATGCTAATGCGGTCAAAGAAGCAGTTATTGCTTCCATTCTCTTGTCAGCTCGTGACTATATCGGTGCGACTGCATGGGCTAACACCCTTTCAGGAGACGATGTGCCAAAGCAAGTTGAAGCAGGTAAGAAACAATTTGCAGGAACAGAGATTTCAGGAAAAACCTTGGGTGTCATCGGCTTGGGTGCAATTGGTGCCCGTATTGCTAATGATGCACGTCGTTTGGGAATGAATGTTCTTGGTTATGATCCCTATGTGTCTGTTGAAACAGCTTGGACGATTTCAAGCCATGTCAAACGTGTGGATGATTTAAAGGAAATTTTCACCAACGCCGATTACATTACTGTTCATGTACCATTGACAGATAAGACTCGCGGACTTTTCAATTCAGATAGTTTTGGACAGATGAAAAAAGGAACAACCCTCATTAATTTTGCTCGTGGCGAATTGGTTGTCAATGCAGACCTTTTCGAGGCAATTGAAGCAGGAGTGATTAAGAAGTATATTACCGACTTCGGTACCGAGGAGCTTCTCAACAAAGAAAACATTATCGTCTTTCCACACGTTGGTGGATCAACAGAAGAGGCTGAACTGAATTGTGCTATTGCTGCTGGTCAGACCATTCGTCGTTTTATGGAAACTGGTGAAATCATTAATTCAGTTAACTTCCCGAATGTGAAACAGTTCTTGGATGCACCGTACCGTATTACCTTGATCAATAAAAATGTGCCAAATATTGTTGCAAGTATTACATCGGCTGTATCTGAATTGGGGATTAACATCGATAACATCATTAACCGATCTAAAGGTGATTACGCCTATACATTGTTGGATTTAGATGAATCTGATGAAACAAAAATTGCTAAATTGGTCGAAAAATTCAAGGCGACAGATGCGATTATAAAAGTGCGTGTAATTAAACATAAATAATGCTATATAAGCAAATCTATAAGAGTCCCTTAGGCTCAATTTCCCTAATTGCTAGTGATAAAGGCTTGATAGGCGCATGGTTTGAGGGACAGAAGTATTATGAAAAAGGAGTGACGGAAGAGGTATCAGTCACTTCTCATCATGTCTTAGAGCAAGCATGTGACTTGTTAACAAGCTATTTTTCTGGGGAAAATCCAGATTTTAGTCCCTTGCCACTTGATCTAAAAGGGACAGCATTTCAGTTAAAAGTTTGGAAGATATTGCAAGAAATTCCTGCAGGTCAAACGACTACTTATGGGCAAATTGCCAAGGAACTTGGTATTCAATCAGGTCAGGCGATTGGTGGCATGGTTGGTCGTAATCCCCTATCCATTATTATTCCATGCCATAGAGTATTGAGTGGGGATGGAAAATTGACAGGTTATGCTGGCGGTCTGGACAGGAAAATCTGGCTCTTGCAACATGAAATTCCAGGATTTGAGGTTAAGAAATGATTTTATTTTATGAATACCCAAAATGTTCTACTTGTCGTGCAGCTAAGGCTGAGTTAATCAAATTAGGTGTGGAATTCGAATCGATTGATATCAAAACGACCCCACCAAGTGCAAGTCAATTGAAAGACTGGATGGAGGCGACAGGATTTGAATTGAAAAAATACTTCAATACCTCCGGAAATAGCTATCGCGAGTTAGGTTTGAAGGATAAATTTGACAGTCTGACTTTAGAAGATGCACTTGGTTTATTAGCAAATGATGGTATGCTTATCAAACGCCCTTTGTTGATCAAAGACGGTAAAATTCTACAGATTGGTTACCGAACCAAATATGAAAATCTCGACCTTTGAAAGATCGAGATTTTTTTTATAATGCGTATTCGACGGAAATGTATTCGTGCTTCTTCTTTAGTAAATAGAGCATTTGCTGCTTATCTTCCAGCAGTTTTCTCACAATTTCATGTTGAACATTGTGCAGGTTAATCTTTACTCTTATATTCATTCCCTGCTTGAAAATATGTATTTCAATATTGCCCGTATGGTCATCTAAATAGGTTTCTAAAATTTGATAAATGGAATCGTGAATTTCGGGTGCTTGTATGGTTCCATTTGCTAATTCTTTAAAGGAAACAACCAGCCCATCCCATGGTTCTTTTAAGGAAATGAGAGCTAGTACCACAGTTAGGAAAAAGTCCCCTGTGTAATGTAAAAAACCGAGTGGGCTGCTGATTGGGATGAAGTGAAGGAGAATGACAGCCAAACCGATGGCTCCTGAAATAAGTCCATCAACTAAATTTCCCTTAGACTCTGCTTGGATAATGATGGACATGTGGTTTAATCTTGCACTCATGTGGCGATTATAGAAATAGAGTCCCATACAAACAAGGAACATGGTTATTGTGTAGGGAACAACTGGTCCAGTGGTCATTGTATGACCAATCCCGTTGACGAAATAGGCAAATGCAGTAGCACTTGTTTCTAATACTGCAAATAATAATAATAGCAGGGTTGCGAGTGATTTCATAATGGCATATAGAGGTTCTAAAAAGTAGAGTCCCTGTGGAAAAGTAGTTGTTTTCCGATGGCTATTTTTTGAAATATAAAAGGCCACCATGGAGGAAACAAAAGCAATGAGTGAAAAGACACCATCTAAGAGCAGTGCATTTAATCCTGTCATAATGTACACAGCCAGACCCGCTGTTCCGCTCAATCCATTTACGATTTAGGACACGATAAGAGATTTTCTTTCGATTTTTTTATGATTCATAACTCCTCCTTTACTAGTTTATATATATATTATACCATACTTTGCAATCGTTTACAAATCTGTAGATTTTAAAAACCTAGCTTTTGCTAGGTTTGTAAGGGGATTAAATGTTAATTTCCATCACAATTGGTGTATGGTCTTGACGAGCACCAGAATCAATCATGTACGATTTGGTAACCTTATCAGCTACTCGGTCACTAACTAGCCAGTAATCAATTCTCCAGCCAGTATTGTTAATTTTACTGGTGCGGCTACGTTGTGCCCACCAAGTATAGGCGTTAAGAACATCACCATGCAAATGACGGAAGGTATCTGTAAAACCAAGGGCTAATAGATTTGTAAAGCCTTGACGTTCTTCATCTGTAAAACCTGGGGACTGACGATTGCTTGCTGGATTTGCAAGGTCGATTTCCTTATGCGCAACGTTGTAATCGCCTGTTGCGAGAACAGGTTTTTGGCGATCTAGTTGTGAAAGGTAGGCAGCATATTGGAGGTCCCAAATTTGGCGGTCAGCCAATCTCTTCAAACCATCGCCTGCATTTGGTGTATAGACCTGTGTAACAAAAAAGTCATCAAACTCAAGCGTGATGATGCGCCCCTCAGCATCCATGGTGGTTGGTGCCCCAATCTCAGGGAATGTTATGGTAGGAGTGAGGTGGTTCTTATAGAGAAAGAGTGTTCCTGCATAACCTTTGCGAGCGGGCTCCACTGATGAGCGCCAAGTATTGAAATAGTCAGGGAAATAGGATTTTAATATTTCGAGATGCTTCTTAGTAGGTCCCTTATCAGACAGCTTGGTTTCCTGAATTGCAATGATGTCAGCATCCTCTGCTACAAGAGTTTCGATGACGGCGCGTGACAGCAATGCACGAGGAGATTCAGCTGTAAGAGCGGCATTTAGGGAATCAATGTTCCAAGAAATGAGTTTCATATGGTTCCTTTTCTAGTTTATTCTGACTAATATTATATCAAAAATACTGATTCCGAGCGAATAGGGAGTTTGGAAATATGTTTTAGTTACTTGTATGCAAATACCAAAACTATGTTATAATATAACTAATAAATTAATGTTTGTAGAGGTATATATGAAAAGAATATTGATTGGTTTTGTCTGGCTTGCTCTCATTTTGGAAATCCTAGTTTACTATTGGTTTCAGCTACCAGCTTTCAATTTTCTGAGTTTAGAATTTTGGTTTTTCATTCTTCAGTCTTTTGGCTTGCTGTGGATTGTACTCGTAATCACTAGCAAAATTAGTCCGATCCGGAAAGTTACCAAGATTTCAGGTCGTAATCGTCAAGTGGAGTCTTACCAATTTTCGCCGGGGAAATTACCGACTTATCTCAGTTGGTTGGGCCGTGTTTGGGTTGTAGTTGTTTTGCTGATTATAGTTCTAGGGGTCATCAATTCTCGTATTTTTCGTGCGAAAGATTATGCTTCAGTAGTGACTGTGGAAGAAGCGGATTTTAAGACAGATTTTCCTGAGACAGATATTTCAAAATTAGCACTTTTAGATCGTGCGTCGGCTGAAAAGATTGGTGATACCTATCTGGGTACCATCGATAAGGTTTCACAGTTTGGTATTTCGAATGATTACCGCCAAATTACAATTGGACAGCAACCGTTTCGTGTGTCTCCATTGGAGTATAAGAGTTTTTGGAAATGGCTGAGCAATCACCAAGATGGTATTGGCTACTATGTAAAAGTTAATCAGACGACAGGTAAGGCAGAACTTGCCAAGTTGAACGAAGCCATGCATTACTCTGATTCTGAGTTCTTACTTAATGATACTTTGCGACATCTTCGTCTCCAGTACCCAACAATTATTTTTGGTAAGCCTTCGTTTGAAGTGGATGACAAAGGGAATCCCTACTATATTGCAACGATATACGAGCCAAAATTTGGACTGTCCTCACATGATCCAATTGGTGCTATTGTGTTAGATGCAGCTACAGGAGAAAGTAAGAAGTATCGTCTTGAAGAGATTCCTGAATGGGTGGACCGAGTTTATTCTGCTGAAAATGTTATCAGTCGTGTTGATGATCATTACACCTACCAGAATGGTTTTTGGAATACCATTTTCAGCCAAACAGGTGTGAAAAACACCACGGATAGTTATAATTATATTTCCATTGGTTCAGATATTTATCTCTATACCGGTATTACCTCAGCGACAGCGGATTCATCAAACCTTGGTTTTATCCTTGTCAATATGCGTACTCGTGAAATTACTAACTATAAATTGGCTTCGGCAACAGAGTCAGCTGCTCAAGAGTCAGCAGAGGGGGAAGTGCAGGAGAAAGGCTACAAAGCAACCGCTCCAAGTTTAGTCAAATTGGCGGATACGGCTTACTATTTGGTATCCCTAAAAGATGATGCAGGTTTGGTTAAATCTTACGCATTGGTAGATGCAGAGGATTACCAACAAGTCACAGTGAACAATGATGTGGCCAGCCTAATTTCACAAGTTACTGGTAGGGATGCTTCTAGTCTAGTTGGACTTGCAACTACGACAAATGGAGATTCGAGTCAACCTACTGAAGAGGTAACGGGCAAGGTGGAAGCAGTTGCCAGCCAAATGATCGGTGGTTCAACGGTATATTATATCCAATCGGAAGGCAAGATTTATAAAGTTAAAGCTACTGAAGACAGTACAGACCAGTTGCCATTTATCAAGGTAGGCGATCAATTTACTGGTCAATTGGATAAAAAGAATTACTTGCAACAGGTTGTCATCAATCCTGAATAAGAAGAAGTGGAAGTTTGTCTGATGATGTCAGACGATCTTTCACTTTTTATATTTTCGTGCGAAATGCTGGTTTTTATTGTATAATAGAGCGTTGTGGTTTTTTCTAGTGATACTCAATGAAAACGTGTATCTAGGATGATAACTTATCAACAATCTATGGTTTAGGAGTTGTTTATGAATCTGTTGAGGAAAAAACAGGTAGGGGAGCGTAGTAGTCAAATGCGGCGTCACTTGGGTTTGGTTGATTTGATCTTCTTAGGGATTGGTTCAATGGTGGGAACAGGTATTTTTACAGTGACGGGTTTGGCTGCTGCCCAATATGCTGGTCCTGCCTTAATTATTTCTATCGTCATAGCAGCAATTGCAGTTGGTTTGACAGCATTATTCTATGCTGAATTTGCTTCACGAATACCTACGAACGGCGGAGCTTATGGGTATCTCTACACGGTTTTCGGAGAATTTCCTGCTTGGATTGCTGGTTGGCTGACCATTATGGAGTTCTTGACAGCTGTTTCGAGTGTTGCATCGGGATGGGGTGCATATTTGAAAGGACTCTTAGCTCATTTTGGTATTTCAATGCCAACTGCATTGAATGGTACCTTTGACCCTTCTGCGGGTACTTATGTAGACCTGTTACCAGTTCTGGTCTTGTTTTTCGTAATAGGGGTTGTTTTACTAAATTCTAAGGCGGCACTTCGTTTTAATTCAGCCTTAGTTATCTTAAAATTCTCTGCCTTGGTCTTGTTTGTGATTGCTGGTATGTTCTTTATCAAACCGTCCAATTGGGCTGATTTTGCGCCCTTTGGGTTTGGAGCGATTTACGGTGGCCAAGCAGGTATAATGGCAGGAGCTTCTCTCATGTTCTTTGCCTTTCTTGGCTTTGAATCCATTTCGCTAGCTATAGATGAGGTAAAAACACCTGAAAAGAATGTGCCAAAGGGAATCGTCTTATCCCTCTTCATTGTCACAATATTGTACATTATAGTGACATTAGTCTTAACAGGAATGGTGCATTATTCTAAGTTGAATGTGGCAGATGCGGTTGCTTTTGCTTTGCGAGAGGTTGGTTTAGCTTGGGCAGCAAGCTATATTTCCGTTGTGGCCATTCTGACCTTGATTACAGTATGCATCTCGATGACTTATGCTCTTTCACGGATGGTGTATTCGATTAGTCGCGATGGATTATTGCCAAAATCCTTGAGTCAATTGACCAAAACCAGTAAGGTTCCTAAGAATGCGACGATACTGGTTGGAATATTTGCGGCGATCTGTGCGGGTATTTTCCCCTTAGCAACCATTGCTTCCTTTCTGAATATTTGTACCTTAGCCTATTTGATGATGTTAGCAGTCGGAATCATTCGTCTTAGACAAATAGATGGGTTGCCAAAAGAAGGTCAGTTTAAAACACCGCTGGTACCCTTATTGCCAATTTTATCAATTCTGATTTGTCTTTCCTTTATGTTCCAATACAGTCTTGATACTTGGTTAGCTTTTGGAGTTGCCTTAGTAATTGGTATGTTCATTTATTTCTTCTATGGCTATGGTCATTCTGAAGCAAAATAATGTTTATCTCTTCTTTATTTGAAGGGATTTTTTCTACAATTTTTTTATAGAAATACTAGAAAGTTAAAAAATAAGATAGTATAATATATTTAATGAGAGACACAAATATGGAAGGAGAAGTGCGAGGTCAAATCGAGATATTCGTGCTAAAGCAACAGCCATTCGTGAAAGTACGGATGGGATGATGACCTTATTTTTAGCACCTGTTCTCATTATGGTCCTATCAGATATTTTAGATCGGATGTGGGGACAGGCAGGTATTGTTTTATGGGGAAATACTTTTGTGAAAAATGGTGTGACACGCACTATTCATTATATTTCACTTGGTCCGTCATCACTCTTTGATTTCTTAGTACAATGCTTGCTTGTAACAGCTTGTTTTCAATTGATTAGGGTGGTCCGTAATGAGAAAAGTATCGTTTCGTTCAAAGATTGCTTTTCTCTGCTTGATGGTGCTTTCTCCTGGGGCAATGGCAGAGCTGGCTTCTCATCAGCCTGATGAATTGATGGCTAGAGGAGCGATTCTATTTATAGTTGGCATCGTCTTGTATTTTCTTGTTTACTATGCCTATTCTCAGACTGTTTTTGTCCTGTTTGATCATTTAGATAATGCAAGTTACACCAACCCACTGAATGTATTAAGAGAGAGTCGTCTCTTAATGAAAGGAAACTATTGGCAACGAATTCGTCTAGATCTATCATTTCTAGGCTGGTTTGTCGGAGAATTGGTAACTTTACATTTGTTGTCTATTTTTGTTCAACCATATTACCATATAGCTAGGACAATTTTTTACGAAGCCATAAAAGTAAAAATAAAGACTGTTAGCGAGTGATGAACCGCACCCCAAAAGTTAGACAGAAAAAATCTAACTTTTGGGGTGCTATTTTTATGAAATTGAGCTATGAAGACAAAATC